>JADHTX010000048.1 GCA_016784875.1 Methylobacter sp. | reverse complement strand
CAAACGGCTGGCCGCAGTGGAAACCTTGGGTTGCACCACGGTTATTTGTACCGACAAGACCGGTACCTTAACGGTAAATCAAATGACGGCACGGTCGGTTGTTTATAAAGGCCAACGCTATAAGGTCAATGGCGAAGGCTATGAATCAGCCGGTGACATTTTGCCATTGAAAGAAGGCATCGCCGCTGATGATTTAGAGGATTTATTGTTACCTTTAGCGTTGTGCAATAACAGTCATTTGAATAGTAAGCAAGTCGTCGGAGATCCGATGGAAGGCGCATTGTTGGTGTTGGCCGCCAAGGGCGGAATCGACCAGGAACAAGCCATTTTGCAACTGCCGCGCATCGCCGAAATCCCTTTCGATGCCGAGCATAAGTTCATGGCGACTTTTCATCAGCAGGGCGACCAGATCAAGGTATTTATCAAGGGGGCGCCGGAAGTCTTGCTCAAGTTGAGTCAGTCGAGCCTTGATAACAAAGGCAAGTTGCTGCCGGTTAAGCAGGACCAACTGCTGGCTCAAAACCAAGCCATGGCAGGCACAGCTCTACGCGTGTTGGGCGTAGCGGTTCGCACCCTGCCCGCAGGCGACTTCAGGACAGATAACGACTTGTTCCAGTACATCCAGGAACTGACCTTTGTCGCGCTGATCGGTCTAATGGATCCTCCCAGACCCGAAGCCCGCGAGGCGATCAAACTTTGCCAACAGGCCGGCATTGCCGTGAAAATGATTACCGGCGACCAGAAAATAACGGCCTTTGCGATTGCCCAGGAACTGGGTTTGGAAGGTGAGGTGATCGAAGGCGAAGAACTGGCCGGACTGGATGATGAAGCGCTGGCCGCGCGTATCAACGCGATCACTGTGTTTGCCCGCATTGCTCCGGAACAGAAAGTGCGGATCGTCAAAGCCTTGAAAATGGATGGGCATGTAGTTGCGATGACCGGAGATGGCGTCAACGATGCGCCCGCCTTAAAGACCGCCGATATTGGCATCGCCATGGGCATCACCGGCACCGATGTTGCCAGAGAAGCCGCATCGATGATATTGACCGATGACAATTTTGCCACCATCGTCAAAGCGGTCAAAGAGGGCAGGGGAATTTACGACAACATGGTTAAATTTGTGCGCTTCCAGCTGTCGACCAATATCGGCGCAATCCTGACCGTAGCCGGAGCGCCGTTGTTAGGCTTGCCTTTGCCGTTTACTGCGGTGCAATTGTTGTGGATCAATATCATTATGGACGGCCCTCCGGCCATGTCGTTAGGCGTCGATCCGGTTCGCGTCGGCACGATGGACGAGGCGCCGCGCAACCCTGAATCACGGATATTGTCATTATGGCGTTTTGGCAATCTTTTCAGTTACGGATTGATTATGGCTATCGGCACGCTGGGGGTTTTGTATTACGACCTGAAAACCGGCGGAAGCCAGTCGGGATCAGGCGCAGCGCATGCGACGACCCTGGCGTTCACCACCTTTGTGTTGTTCCAGGTGTTCAACGTGTTTAATGCCCGAGCGGAACAAGGCACGGCTTTCAACCGGAATTTTTGCGCTAACCGATGGCTCTGGCTGGCTATTTTCGGCGTCATTTTGTTACAAATAGTGGTCATACACTGGTCGCCCGGGCAGCGGATATTCCATACCACGGCATTAACGCAGCAGGATTGGCTGATGGCTATTGGGGTTGCGGTGTCTGTGCTGGTATTTGAGGAACTGCGTAAATTGTCAGGAGTGATGTGGGTTCGCATTCAAGCGGGGCGTGGTTAGTGATAAGCGGCTTCCCGTTTAAGCCATGTAGGGTGTGCATCGCGCACCTTTTTGAATGCAGGTATTTATGTAAAGATTTTTATTGTTCCCACGCTCCAGAGACCGTGAAAGTCTTATCCAAATCTGACTGAAAAAATATTTACCACGAAGAGCACGAAGGACAGGTAGAAAATAACGAAATTAATTCAATGTATTAAAAACTCCGTGCTCTCCGTGGTTATTCTTTATTTTTTCTAAAAGCGAATGCTTTCACAGATCCCTGAGTGTGCGAACGATGTAAATGCCGCAAAATTTCGGTGATCAAATTTCATGGATTTATTGGCTGGGGCCAGTCGGTTCCCGCAGTGCAATTTTCCACAAAAACTTGATTGTTTCGGCTATCGTTGGGGATGTAAACTTGATTCACTGCCGATTGAGGGTAGCTGAGATTGTTATTACAATTCACGCTTTGACCGGGGCCGACTACGATGCGTGTGCCTACCTTTATAGAGCATGTGCTCATGCGATCCAATGAGCTCCATTCGGGGCAGATGTCTTCTGCTTTACGGTAACTTTCTTTTGATCCTTCAGGATAAGAAAACGACCACCAACTGCCATAGGCCGTGTAAGCTTTTGCGCTATCCCAAACGCGATAAACAGTAACCGGTTCTTCTGCGATATAGACTTTGCCGGTGCAAAGCTTGCCTTGACCGGGGGAGCCTTCAGCCGTTTGTAAGAGCGCCGGGTCTTGGGTTTCGCTGAGCCCGGTCGGTGGATTGATGACAGTGCCGATGCAAGCGGCGCCGCTTAAGTTGGCGGAAGGCTGTTTAGGTGTTTGTGGTGCGCTGGCGCATCCTGCAACAAGGGAAAATACAAGGACTGCGTAGCTGCGTTTAAAAAATGGGCGCAAGAGGGTAACTCCTATTGTGGGTTAATGATGATATATACTTTGCACTTCAATATTCGTGTTTCTTGAATTGCTTCACCCCGACGCTCTCCAGCAGGAGAGGGAGAAAGGGGGCCGAATTTTGTTGTGTGATCGGTATAATTTGGGTAAATGCCTAACGGATATTTTTAGGCGCGGATAAAAATAAGACATTGGGCGGTCTAAGTCAAGGCAATAAAATAGTTTAATATTCAGCAAGATAATCCAAAATAAATCTGTTGTTAACCACGGAGCCAAAGAGCCACAGGGTTTACAGAGAATCAGCAGGTGGAGGGATGTTTTTTCAAGCCAACGATTTTACTCGGTGTTCTCCGCGCTTCTGTGGTGAACTGAGGTTTTTAGGTTCATACTTGTAGACGCGGCTTGAACTGCATTTGGGTAGTAGTGATGATCCTGAATTGAGTGATTATAATATTTGACAAAGTAGAATTAAGTTGGCGCGCATGGGCTTGAAGCCCCGCCTTTACCGGTTCCCGATAGCCGGTATCTGTCAACATAACCATCGCAAACCGTTTTTGGCGGGGCAACGTGCCTTATCCTTTTGCAACCGTACCCGACATGACTCCACAGGCTTATAAAGTAGATAATTTTTGAACTCACACTTATGAAATTAAATTTGCCGAAATGCGTTTTAATCGTGCTGCTCGTCATCCTGTGCGCCTGCAAACCCACAAAGAATAATACGCTTGCTCACGATGCCTACATTTGGCAACATCAATGGACGCCGACGCTCAATGCGGCAATGCAAACTGCATCGTCGTGGATTGACCGATGGCGAGTTTTAGGCGCGGAACTTACGCGGCACGGCCAATTTTCTCCCATATCGGTTAATCATCAAACCTTGAGTGGCGGCGGCAAACCGGTTATTGTCGTCATTCGCATTAACGGGCAACTGATAGACTGGGATCCTGACCGGATAGCAACAAACAGTCTTGACCTTGTCAAAAAATGGCGGCAACTGGGTGTTAATGTGACGGGTTTGGAAATCGACCACGATTGCGCCACCCGGCGCTTGACCGGTTATGCGCAATTCATCGCCAAACTGCGGCAGGACTCGGAGGGACTGGTTTTATCGCTATCCATCACAGCTCTTCCGACTTGGCTGGGATCGCTGGAATTGGTTAGTTTGCTGAAAAATGTAGACGAGGCGGTTTTACAAGTGCATTCGGTTGTCGATCCGCAACACGGGCTGTTTGATGCTCAGCAGGCTAAAGACTGGGTGGAAAAGTTTTCCGCTATCAGCCCGGTTGCATTCCGCGTCGCGCTGCCGACTTACGGCTCGCGTATCGCCTGGGATAAGGATAAGCATATTGTTACGGTGGAAAGCGAAATGCCTATCGGATTGGAAACCGCAGAGACCCAAGAATTGATTGTCCGTCCGCAAGATGTGGCCGTGTTGCTGGATGCGTGGCGCGAGCGAACGCCGCCTAGACTTGTTGGGATCTCCTGGTTTCGTCTGCCGACCCGCGAAGACCGCAGGGCTTGGAGCTTGGAAACCTGGCAGGCGGTCATCGAAGGTCGAAAAATCGTCGCTAAAATTAACGCTTACACCTCGCCGGGGCCGTTTCCCGGTTTGCTAGATGTTTTTGTGTCCAACGAAAGCGATATTGATGCGTCTTTTCCTGAGAAAATACAACTCTTGACCGGGCAGGCCTGCGAAGCATCCGATGCGCTAGGCGATTACCGTATCGCCCAGACCAATGATGAAATTCTGTTCCATCTCTCTAAACCGGCAATACTCAAGGCCCGTCACCAAAGTGCCGTTGGCTGGGTTCGTTGCCCAAATCAGCAGGTAAAAATCAATGCTTATCCTTGAATTACGCGTTGCGCTGGTCGGTGTTTTGGCGTTTGCCACGCCGAATGTAATGGGTTGCGGCCCTTTCTTTCCCGAAGAGTTAATCCCGACACGTAAGGAGGCGCTGTTTGAGCCGCCGCCCGCGCTGTTCGTCAAAGAAATCCAAAAGATGATCGATGCGCCGCTTAAGGATTTGCCTGTCGAGGAAGTTGATAACCCGCAAGCGCAACGCGCGCAAATCGAAGCTGAACAAACAGCGGATGGAATTGCAACTAAAATTTCCGTAATGCGTCAAGCGACAGATGGCGACGCGGCTTATGTACTGGGTCAAGGCTTGCCGGAGGCATTACGGCTTTATACAGCCGCAGCACGCGATTTTCATCTGGCCTTTCCGCCGCCGAATGAAAAAGGCCAAGCCGATTCCGAATCGACAAAACTGCCTGACAATCAAATCGATACCCTGGTGATGAAAGCCCGGCAACGTTTTGCTGCGGTATTGGCGCTTCCTGCGGAGCAAAACGCTTCCAGAATCGTCTGGGCTGCCTACATGCTGGGCAGGATTGCCGTCTATCAGGACAATACCGCTGAGGCTGAGGCGCAGTTTCAAAAAACACGCGAGCTGGTCAAGTCCGGCTTACCGGATCCGTTGGGCTTAGCGGTGGCCAGCCTGGGTGAAGAAGCAGGCATGCATTTGCGCCACGGCGAAGTAAAACAGGCGACCCGTCTCTATCGCGAGCAAATGGCCTACGGTTCTGCCAGTGCCGTCAATTCTTTAAAGCAGGTGGCGCAAACCATCAGCAAAGACAGTGCCTTACTGGATCAGGCCTTAAGCGATCCGTTGACGCAGCGCTTACTGATCGTCTACCAATATACGCAAAACGTCGGCACCCCATTTTCCTCCCTTCAAAATTACCTGGATAAATCACCCAAAGAAGGGGCCGACACAGAGCCGACACTGGATGTTTGGGAACGCATTGCCGCTTCGATAGAAAAACAAGGCATTGAACACGTCGCCGGAATCGACTGGCTGGCCGCCTTAGCCTATCAACGAGGAAGTTTTCAATTGGCGCAACGTTTGGTCAAAAAGGATAAAAGTCCGCTGAGCTATTGGATCAAGGCAAAACTGGCGTTACGCGCCGGAAACCAAACAGCGGCATTGGCCGCATACGCACAAGCGGCCAAAGGTTTTCCACGCATTGATAAATCAAATCCGGCTGCAAATGAGGATAATTTAATCTATAGGATTGATGCCGAACGCGGGGTTTTAAGGCTCGCCAGAGGGGAGTATCAAAAATCGCTGGGGTATCTTTACTCAACGGCAAGCAATTATTGGACAGATGCAGCTTATGTTGCCGAACGGGTATTAACCGTGGGCGAATTGCAATCGTTTGTTGACCGGTTGGTTCCGGCACCGTCCAAGAAAGAGATGGAAGCAACGACTTATTACAAATCAATACCGGCGCTACGGATGCGGCTATTGTTGGCGCGCAGACTGATGCGCGATCGGCGTTTCAAGGACGCATTACGCTATTTTGACGATGTTAAGCTGAAATCGTTGGCGGAACACTATCACAGCGCATTTGACCGAGCGAATAACCGTAAACAAGGACGTCTCGGCAGGGCTGAGGCTTGGTTTGCAGCGGCCTTGCTGGTAAGGATCAACGGCATGGAATTGCTGGGCTACGAACTGGCGCCGGACTTTGCAAACCGGGGCGGTACTTACGACAATGCCGGAGGGCCGGACAAGGTCGAGGGCGAATTTACCACGGCAGACGAGAGGCGGCGATTCAATGCAAGTCGCGCTAAACCCGATGAGCGCTTTCACTACCGTGTCGTGGCGGCGGATTATGCCGCCAAGGCAGCCGATTTGCTGCCCAGACACTCACAGGCATTCGCAGCCGTGCTATGCCAAGCGGCAAGTTGGAATTTGAATGACCATCCTGAATATGCAAAGCCCCTCTATAAGCGATATGTAAGGGAAGGCGCTTATTTTTTGTGGGCAGAAGACTTCGGCAAGGAATGCCCGGAACCGGATTTTGCCAGCCTTACGCAACCGTCGTAACGGTAAGCACAACCCTTATTGCGGATGCATGGGGAGTGAATCGCCTGATAATTTCAAAGACAGAAATCTTCGCATCGTTCTCACGCTGGAGAGGTTGAGAAAGCATTCATTTTTAGAAAAAAATAAAGAATAACCACGGAGAACACAGAGAACACGAAGTTTTTAATGCATTGAAATAATAAATTTATTTTCTCCGTGCTCTTCGTGTTCTCCGTGGTAAATAATTCTTTCAGCTAAATGTGGATAATACTTTCACAGTCTCTGGAGCGTGGGAACAATAAAGCAACGATAAATCAGCTTTCGGGTTTGGCGAGTTTTGCGACTCGGCCTTGTTCGACGTACAAGGGATTGATGAAAGATATATACAACTTGATAAAAACGGTGCCTAGCAGCAAAGCTATGGCTTTGGCGGTCGATTTGCTTATTTCGGCGTAGGGACGCAGAATTTCCAGAAAACGGAAAGTATGCGCCAGCTTGGGGGCCATGCTATTGGCTAACCAAACGAGAAGCGCACCGACCAGAACGTAAATCGGTACGCTGCTAAGCAGTAGCGTCTTAAGGCTCGGCCAGAGGAAATATAACGCTGCGACGAGAAATACCAACAACGCGATTTTGAGCCAAACAAAACACATCAGTGCCTTGCCGAAAGTGGACTGGGCGATTTCCAGCTGACGGAGATAATCGGGGGTCGGGTTATTGATCCACGGCATCATGCTTTGGAATTTCCACGGCGTTGCCGGTAGCGTTCTGTTGCCGGCGGGATTGGCGGCGCGCATGCAGTGTGCGTGGTCTTTGAATTGTTGCAAATCCTCCCGGCTCATCAGATAACCGTCCAGCATCAAGGAGTAAGCTTCCACTTCGGTAAAAGCGTCCAAATCTGTGCGCATTTTCGACAGGCTTTCCTGTACATCGGGGTGAACGCCAAAATCCGTGGATGTTGCCTTAATGATGTCATCGGGAGCTTGCTTATTGTGCCGGTCGACCCAGTTGATCTCTCTAATCTCTATGCCTTTGCGCAAGTTCATAAAGGCAACGTTATGAGTGCCTCGGCTATCCCTCAGGTGGTGCAGGCCTTCAGTACGTACGCGATCTTGCAGAATGCTGGTGACTCGCAATAGTACGGCAACAGCACCGGTATCCGGGTTGTTTTCCGTATCCATTTGCCCTGATGCATCGCTGATGACGAAGCAGGTACAGTTGTTATCCATTAAGCCTTCTATGCCTTGATTGTCATGCACACCGCCATCTACCAATTGGGCGCGAATGCTTTGCTTTTGCTCAAGGTCGTTGTATAGGCCGCTGACAGACATGGGGGTGAATAGTCCAGGTACGCAGGCAGAGGCTGCAACCGCGTGCCCCAACGGGAAGTTTTGTTGGTTGGGTACGATGTCGCTGTAAGCATTGGACTGGAGTAGACGAATGGGTTTGGTGTCGATAGGGTCATCCTTGGAAAGGAAAGGTTCGCCCATAGTCTGGGCGGTAAACTGCCAGTTGCGCCCGGTGTTTAAAGCGGTGGAATTGAGTACCAAAATGGGAACTTTTGCCGATCTGTCGGCGTTGTGCTGGTTGGGATGGAAATCCATCTGACCGCCGGGATGGATCTTAATGTTGCGTATTGCTATCGGATTTCCGGCGTTTTGCAGAACGTTTTGATATAGCAATTCATTGTATAGCGCACCGATACGGTCACTGCGCGAATAATTGAGAAAGCGCATCTTGAAGTTGGCGACAAAGCTGGAAAAAGTCGCCATGCGAATATTATTTTCCGTAGCCGCCAAAAAATCCTGCTCTATTTTGAGCACGATTTCCACATAATCCTGGTCGGTAATATCGGCGTCTGCCTTGCTCTCTAGTAAGTTCTTGAGGTGCAGGTAATACAATGCTCCGATAATGGAGCCGCCGGATACGGTAGAAATAACTTCTACATGGCGTAGCAGATTGAGTTCCGCCATTTGCGCTAAAATGCCGATATGGTAAAACGAGGCGCGCAGACCTCCTCCGGAAAGCCCTATACCCAGTCTTTCCTGCATAGTGTGTTCTGACATAATATTCCCCTTGTTAAGTTAAATAGAGCCAGCCTATATTATTCTGGCGATGTCTTGCTTGATCTGTCATTCGAGATTTGCTTGAGATAAACCGCCTACCGCAGTTAACTTCCATCCAGGGAGCAAGTCCAAACTACTGACTTTGGCTTTGCATTAGGCGACGGAGTTATTGTGACAAAAATTGATAGTGAAGTATGTAAGCCTATGCCTACATTGCTTTGATTGTTTGTAAGTGGTTGATAGTTAAAGATGTGTGCGATATATTGTTTTGCGTATTAATCGGAAATTGCGTTTCTATCGAGCCGGAAGGGAACGCATAAGCAAATTTTGTATGAGTTTAATCGGAGTATTTTCCAATGAACAGACGCTCTTTTATTAAATGGACGCTTTCCAGAAGTGCTTTTGCCTTGATTGGAAGTTACCCGGTTTTCATTGAAAGAAATATCGTACAAGTAAATCGGTACCGGATTCCGGTTGATAATTTACCGCATGCGTTTCACGGATTTACGCTTGCGCATCTGACCGACGTGCATTTGGGTTATTTGGTCTCGAGTTCGTTTGTTGAGGAAATAGTTCATCGAACCAACTGTTTAAACGCGGACGCCATCGTCTGCACCGGCGATTTTGTTCATGAAAGGAACACGACTGAAGAAATCGACACGGTATGGCCTATATTATCCAAGCTAACAGCCGAATATGGCGTCTACTCGATATTGGGTAATCATGATCATTGGGCCGACACCCATAGATCTCTGTATTGGCTGGAACGCTCAGGGCAGAATATTCGCCATCAATGCAAGCCGATTTATAAGGGGCGTGAACGGATTGTGATTGGCGGGGCAGGGGATTTTTGGGGGGACGAGCTAAAAATCGATCAGGCTTTTTCCGGTTCGGATCAGGGCGATTGCCGGATACTCTTGTCGCATAATCCGGACTCTGTGGATACGAAATATGATACGCCGTTGTCTTTGGTATTAAGTGGTCATACCCACGGCGGACAGGTGGTTATACCTTTTTTTGGAGCGCCCAAATTGCCGGTAAAAAACAAAGCGTATTCCAGCGGACTTATCGCCACAGCTAAAACACAGTTATTTATAAGCCGAGGCATCGGTTGGGCTATTATACCGGTGAGGTTTAATTGTTACCCGGAAATCGCCGTGTTGGAACTGGTCAATCCGCAGTTATTGGAACGGGCATGAAATACAATCAGCAATGAAATATTTTGTATGATGGGTAGGCGGGTATATCCGGCTCGATCAGATGCTATGCTATAGATCGAGCGGGAGATAAGTTTGCTCCGGTAGATCGCCTATTTCTCCCTCAATAACGCTAAATAAATGATTGTAATGGACTCGCCATGTACAGTATTCACTGACTCTAACCGTGGCTGTTTTTAAATTGAGACGAATGACTTCGCCGAACAGATCATTGTTGGACTTGTCTTTAAATCCGACTTTAGCGCCGATTTTTAAGGCGCTTTTAGGTATGCCAACGGCATTTCTCGGCGCGTGAATATCGGTGTTGACATCATCCAGGTTGAGGTAATAAAAGGGAATATTCCACCTTTTTTGGTCGCCGACATTTCTCACTAAACAACGCGTTATTTGAATTTTCAAAATCACCGCATCAACCAAGCTATTCGATTGCGAGTCGAAATAACTAACGGGTTGGCCGACTTTTAATTGAGCTTTAATTTGTTTTATTCGGTTTGGATTGAGTAGTTCTTGATAAATCGCCGACTGCAATCGATGTAAGTCGAATAACGAAGCTTTATTGAGTTCTTGAAGTATTGCGGTGTAATCCATGGCTAATTGACTTGTTGGAAATAAATATTTAGTTTCGATGGGGCAAAATTATAAACTAAATCTGATTCGGTGTAGGAGTCTATTGAGTTTGTTTTTAAGTAGATTAAGGGCTGAGTATAATGTCCGCAAGGCCATAAGGTGTGCTGTTATGGGATGTGCTGAACAAAGTGAAGCGCATTGTTCGCGAATGATGCGCCTCCTATGGTCCAAGGGGGCTGAACGGTTACGCACATGGATGTTCCTTACAATGTGTATATATATTTAGATTTGAACGTAAGTAATATTTTTTCAATAATTAAAGAACGAATCATAACTGGATCCAATTTCAAATTGCTTGCAATGTCCTTAGCCAAAGCTCCCACTGTCATTTTCCTTACCTGACCTCTTCTACGATAGTTAATCAAAACATCATCCTCATGAGCTAAAGTCCGTAAATAGCCATCTCTTATACGCGTATATGAGAGACAAGTATTGTGGCCGAGATTAAGCTTTTGTATTTCAGCGCGAGGATACTTGAAGGTCTTTGCGCTGAGCCGACTACGCCCGAGACGCATAAGACTTTCTTCAAAAAGCAAGGAAGCAGTTAGATCCGCATCTTCTGAGGACGTTATAAAGCAAGGATCATAGAGCATTTCATCACCGACAGTAACCACCTGTTCGATGGGTCGAGTAGGGCCACCTTTAGCTGCCTTTGTAGGTACAAGTCCTTGTTTATCAACATACTTGAACATAGGAATACCGCTACCGCTACCAGCTCCAGTATAGAGGCAAGTCCCTTTAACTGTAAAAGAACTTTCGTTATCCGTATCGTAGCCAGATGCGATTTTTTCGTGTGCAACAACATTTACATCGCATAAAACAATATCTCCGCGTTCCCCTAGGGTAGAGGCATACTGCTGGGCAGCTAACCGTGATACACCAAATCCTAGTACTGGCTCACGACAACACCATGCAACCAATCCTACGCCAACTCTCTCTAAAACATCTCCCAGCATAGTAAGGTATGCGCTCGCCTCAGAGGAATGAACGACTAGAACGGTCGGACGCTTCCGTGCTTCGACCGCCCATAATAATCGATTCACAACTATTGTATTCTGAAGAAAAGAAGGACACCCTATCGAGGGTACCGCCAGAATCTTACGGTCAAATTGCGTACATAGTGGTAATAGCATAGGAAAAAAGGTAAACGACACAGTCTCACTACCGCGTAACTGTCGTAATGTATGACACGCCTCGACATCATGTATAACAGAACAGGAAACAGGATCATACTTTAATGCGCCCTGTCCACCATTATTATGATAACGATAATTAAATGAACAGGTAGCGATGGGGCTGGCAGATTGAGACAAGGTAGGAGGCTCAGGGTACTCGCCGCGACTTACCCTGACAGAATGTTTTGCATTCAGGTTGGCACCAGTTTGAGAATCTATAAAATAGGGCTTTGTGTCAGTAATGCCAACTGACTCTGTTGCTTTACCGCGTAGCCAGGTTTTTCTTGAAGCTGCAATTTGCTCTGGGGTATATTTTCTATGTCCCATAATAATTTTTCATATGTTTTAGGGGATAGCCATGGGTGCGCACCGTGTTCTTTAACGAATGCCGGGGCTTGGAAATGGTGTCGGTTTAAATTAAAAACGTAACCGTGTAATAGCGCAAAATGCAAGACCTCCTTGGTTTCGTAGGTTGTTTTCTCAAAAATTGATTTCCTCGAAGTCATGGCTCCTGTTGCATGTCGCGCACTCGATCTGGAGATTATTCAGGTTGTTGTAGGCCGCCTTGGCTTCCGGCTTTGTCTTAACCCCTGCCTTTATCAGATGGGTGCGCCAGTCTTCTTTGTGTCCAAGATCAATCCCGCCGTAAGTAACCCCATATCCACAATTGGCACATTGCCACATGACTACTGTTTTACCGGTGAACGGGTCGTCAATCTCCTTGGTGAGGTCGTTCTTCATGTGCAGCTCAAGTAGGAACCCACGAGTGTCCTTTTTCATATTGCTATCGTGTTTGTACCATTCAGGCCGCGGTAGAGTGTTGACGAAGAATTTCACAGAGGTGGGGATAATTTCTACATCATCATCCCATGTGACCATAAAAGCAACTTCGGGCGGAAGCGCCAGCTGAGTGCGGTAGTTATTAAACATAATTAATCCTTACGTAGATGATAAAACAAATAAAAGAGCTTTGTATTTTTGCATCTTTTCGATTTATACCTCGATACCTCAGGGTCAGTCCTTACATTTGACACTTTAGTGTAAGTTGTAAGGCTTGACCTCGTCATCGCATGACCCCGTCATTCGAATGTGCGAGTGCAAGTAGGAATGCCCAATTACTTGCCAACAGCTATCCAAGAAGTATTCAATGCGGCTATTTTCCATATATTCCATGTGCCTAGCGATAGATCAAAACCGGTAGTTGTGACGTTATTAACGATAGCATTGAAATGTGGCGAGTCACCATCAACTGCCGTAACACCTAATGTGACAGTTGGAGGAGTGGAAAAAGTTTTGTTGAAGTCAACATGAAAAGTACTCCATCTAATGCCAGAACCATCAAATAAATTCCACCCTGGTTCATTCCCACTATGTAGTTGTATTCCGGTATCAATTATTTGACTAGATATGTTAATACATTGCCAATTTGTTCCATCAAATTGAAGTGACATTCCGTTACCGGTACAAACGGGAGGTACTTGGGCGTTAACACCTGAGGCACCTGTGTCGCCTTTATCTCCAGGAATACCTTGAGGACCTGTTGCTCCAGTTAGACCAGTGTCACCTTTAACTCCTGGAATGCCTTGTGGCCCGGTTGCACCGGAATTGCCTTTATCGCCTTTTGGGCCAATATTGGTTAAGACAATATCCAAAAAAGCCGCATGGCTGGTTTTATCAGTTTCTTTACTATCGATAGTGATGGTCGACTGTGTAGGGCTTAAAGGATCAAGCTCGATATATAAGCCGAAATTTTCAGATGGTGTGTTCAACCAGTTTTTTACGAGTGCGGTTACATCAACTGCAAAATAGGTTTGACTTTGAGTTACAGGTAAGTTGGTAGCAATGGGGCTTCCTGGAAAGGAAGCAGTATTATAAGTTACTGAGTTTTCTTGCCAAATAGCGGTTGCAGGACTAATTTGAAGTTTGCCGGTAGTAGCCGTAATTTTATTAATATAGAAAATCAAGGTGGCTTTACTAACATCATTAGCCGTTGTTAAACTAGGTAAAGTTGATAATTTAAAACTCAGTAAAGCCTTTTTAGCTGGGCTGACTTCGACAAACGTTCTATTGTCAAAATTTAGATTTGGTTTGCTATTGTCTATGAAAACATCAGCATCAACAGGTGCAGTAACAGCAAGTGCATTAAATGACAAAAAACCACAAGCTAATGATAGAAACAAACATAGTGTTTTTAAAGAAAGGTTCATTGGGTTCTCCAATATAAAATGAAAATTTGGGGTTAAAAGAGGACAAAGGGGGGCAAGTCTTGCATCGTGCATATTTAAATCCATATTCCAGCTGCCTACGGTACATCAGCTATGTGATCGAGCATAAACAGCTCCCTCAACTAAATGTACCCTTAGAAAATATGGATTTTCATTGTTCACTATTTTTCTGTATTTGTATAGTCAGCCTAGGCTTACACGTCAGCCGACCCGTTGCTATGCCGAGGAAAATAGCCATTCGCTTACGTACTTCACGCAGATAAAATATAAAATAAGAGACAAAAAAATATTAATTAAGTCGGTTTAGTCCGACTTGATGACGGGGGCTATTAAAAAAACGCACAGCATTATTCAGTGAAATCCCAATTTTCAACTCTTATCACACGAATAAGCATCTGCTTCTCGAAGTTGGAAGCAAGGCATGATACTGTTAAATCAATAGGGTCAGGTTGGATCGAAATATCAATTTACTCTGACCTTATTGATTAAAATAACCTGTGGACTTGATGGACGCGTCCTGCGGACCGATCCGAGTAGAGTCGTGTGGATAAGTTATGGACAGCGTCCCTGCTGACCACAACTTACCCACACTCTCGGATCTCGCGCCCACGAAGTCCACAGGTTCAATAACAGGTTGTGTAGATAGGGAAATTGAACCGTACAAAATAGGTCTAAATTTGCTTGATG
>JADHTX010000047.1 GCA_016784875.1 Methylobacter sp. | reverse complement strand
GTGCATTATCAATTTGATCAAAGGCCTTAATTTCTCCACCTTGGAGCTCAGCCATAACTTTTGTCAAAGCAGCTGTTAATGTAGTCTTACCATGATCGACGTGACCTATTGTGCCGACGTTTACGTGTGGCTTACTACGTGAGAATTTTTCTTTGGCCATGAGTTAATACCTTTAAATTATATTCAATTTTTATGAAGATTTTTTTATAATCGCTTCTGCAATATTTGCAGGCGCTTCATTATATTTTTCAAACTGCATACTGTATGTTGCCCGCCCCTGTGTTGCTGATCGCAAATCAGTTGCATAACCAAACATTTCTGCCAAGGGCACTTCGCAGCTAAGCGCCTTACCTGATGGAGTATCCTCCATGCTCTGAATTATCCCACGCCGCCTATTGATATCACCAACCACATCCCCCATATACTCTTCTGGAGTAGCAATTTCAACTTTCATTATCGGCTCAAGTAAAACAGGACTTGCCTTTCTTGCCCCTTCCCTAAAACACATGGAACCGGCAATTTTAAAAGCTATCTCGTTCGAATCAACATCATGATAAGAACCATCAAATAAAGACACCTTAACATCCAGTACAGGATAGCCAGCTAGAATACCACTCTTCAACTGCTCTTGGATACCTTTATCTACAGCAGGTATAAATTCCTTTGGAACTACCCCGCCAACAATCTCATTTACAAACTCGTAACCAGCACCTATTTCTTGCGGCTCAATGCGTAACCAAACATGACCATATTGGCCCCGGCCTCCAGATTGCCTAATAAACTTACCTTCCTGCTCAACTGTTTTTCGAACAGTCTCTCGATATGCAACTTGCGGCGCACCGACATTTGCATCGACATTAAACTCCCGCCTCATTCGATCTACAATAATCTCCAAGTGCAATTCACCCATCCCGGATATAATTATTTGACCAGACTCCTCATCTGTATGCACCCTAAAAGAAGGATCTTCTTGCGCCAACTTTCCCAACGCAATCCCCATCTTTTCCTGATCGGCTTTTGTTTTTGGCTCCACTGCAACCGAAATTACGGGATCTGGAAAATCCATACGCTCAAGCACAATTACGCTATCAAGATCACAAAGCGTATCCCCAGTTGTTACATCCTTAAGACCAACTGCCGCCGCAATATCTCCCGCACAAACCTCCCTAACTTCTTCTCGGTTATTTGCATGCATCTGAACTATACGACCAATTCTTTCTTTTTTCTTTTTCACTGGATTATATATTGTATCTCCAGAATTCAAGACACCAGAATAAACCCGAAAAAAAGTTAGCGTACCAACAAAAGGATCAGTAGCAATCTTAAACGCCAAAGCAGAGAATGGCGCCTCGTCATCTGCGATACGCACCTCCTCCCCTAAATCGTCTTCAAGATGCCCCTTAACCGCACCCACATCAGTTGGAGCTGGCATATAATCAATTATTGCATCAAGCATCGCTTGCACACCTTTATTCTTAAAGGCTGACCCGCAAAACGCAGGAACGATTTGATTCGCTAAGGTTTGCGAACGGATTCCGAGTTTAATTTCATCGCTCGACAAAGAACCCTCTTCAAGGTATTTATTTAATAAATCCTCATTAGCCTCCGCAGCAGCCTCAATCATATTTTCTCTCCACTTCTCGCAGAGACTCAACATTTTTTCAGGAACATCCCTTTCCTCAAAGGTCATCCCCATATTTGATTCATCCCAGTATATTGCTCTCATCTTAACGAGATCAACAACTCCCTCAAACTCATCTTCAGCACCAATAGGCAACTGCATTGGAACGGCGTTACTTCTAAGTCTTGACTTAATCTGATCAATGACTCTCAGAAAGTCAGCCCCACATCGATCCATTTTATTTACAAAAACTAAACGAGGAACCCCGTACTTATCCGCCTGCCTCCAAACCGTTTCAGACTGAGGCTCGACACCACCTACACCACAGAACACCGCACAGGCACCATCCAAAACTCTTAGCGAACGCTCAACCTCTATTGTAAAGTCTACATGACCCGGCGTATCAATAATATTTATACGATGCAAAGGAAACTGATTTTCCATCCCCCTCCAAAAGCAGGTGGTAGCCGCCGAAGTTATTGTTATACCTCGCTCTTGCTCCTGCTCCATCCAATCCATTGTGGCCGCACCATCATGTACCTCACCCATCTTGTGAGAAACACCCGTATAATAAAGCACTCGCTCCGTTGTCGTAGTTTTACCTGCATCAATATGAGCCATAATGCCGATATTACGGTAACACTCAATTGGCGTTTTACGAGCCACTTTTATACAATCTTTTGTAAAATTTGATTATTACCAACGATAATGAGAGAAAGCCTTATTCGCCTCCGCCATTCTATGAGTATCTTCACGTTTTTTAGCAGCAGAACCCCTGCTCTCAAAGGCATCCATTAACTCACCAGCCAGCTTAGCAGGCATATTTCTTTCATTTCTTTTTCGAGACGCATCAATCAACCAACGCATTGCCAAAGCCATACGCCTTGAAGGACGCACCTCTACAGGAACCTGATAGGTTGCCCCACCTACCCGACGAGACTTAACCTCAACTCTAGGCTGAACATTCTCCAAAGCCCTGGACAAGACCTCCAAGGGCTCACTATGCCCCTTACTTTCAATCACATCCAAAGCACCATAGACGATCCCCTCAGCAATTGACTTTTTGCCACTTTCCATAATCATATTCATAAATTTAGTCAGCATAATACTGCCAAATCTTGGATCTGGAATAATCTCTCTTTTTGTAGCAACTCTTCTTCTAGACATTTATCTCACCAACCAACGTTTAGCCTTTAGGCCGTTTTGTTCCATATTTAGAGCGACCACATTTTCTGTTAGTCACACCAGACGCATCCAGACTACCACGAACAACGTGATACCTGACACCAGGCAAATCTTTTACACGACCGCCCCTTATCAAAACCACGGAATGCTCTTGAAGATTATGCCCTTCACCACCAATGTAACTACTCACCTCCGCCCCATTAGTTAACCTGACCCTAGCCACCTTTCGCAGCGCCGAGTTTGGCTTTTTTGGCGTCGTCGTATAAACGCGAGTACAAACCCCCCGGCGCTGAGGACAAGCCTCTAATGCCGGGACATTACTTTTTTCTATTTTCTTAGCACGAGGCTTACGAACCAATTGGTTGATCGTGGCCATAACTTTGTTTACTCCGATGTACAATTTAACTGTCAGATAATTAAATAACCGCCGACCTTAATAACACAAACGGTTAATTACGATTCGACCCGACCTAAGCACGTTAGCTCATTTGAGCAGAGTATAATACTTGCTAATGACTTGCAGGTCAAGTCCATATTTAAAAACGCTTTCCTAAATATTTAAAGCTTGCTTTAGGGCTTCTTCCACATCCCCCGCATCAACTGATTGGGGCACTTCATTTTCAACAAAATCATGTTGTGCAAGCCTACTTTTTCTGCCCTCATGATAAGCTAAGCCTGTTCCTGCAGGAATTAACCGCCCTACAATAACATTTTCTTTTAATCCCTGCAGACCATCACTCAGCCCACGCACTGCTGCATCTGTTAATACCCGGGTAGTTTCTTGGAATGAGGCCGCTGAAATAAATGACTCCGTAGCCAATGATGCCTTAGTAATACCAAGCAAAACAGAGTTGTAACTTGCAGGAATCTTACCTTCAGCCTCAATCTTGTCATTTTCTTCACGCATCGCAGCCCGCTCGACTTGATCACCTTTAAGGAACCCAGTATCACCTGATGCCGTAATTTCAACTTTCCTCAGCATTTGCCGAATAATTGCTTCTATGTGCTTATCATTGATCTTAACACCCTGCAAGCGATATACATCCTGGATTTCCTTAACCAAATAATTGGCTAACTCCTCAATCCCCCTCAACCTGAGAATATCGTGCGGAGTCAACTCACCTTCAGCAATTGTTTCACCCTTTTCAACATACTCACCTTCAAAAACTGTAATATGACGCCATTTTGGTATCAGCGTTTCAACTTGTTCGCCAGCAGGATCAGTTATTATGACCCGCTGCTTACCTTTAGTTTCTTTTCCAAAAGAGATAGTTCCACTAGTCTCTGCGAGAATTGCCGGATCTTTTGTTTTACGCGCCTCAAATAAATCTGCAACACGAGGCAACCCCCCCGTAATATCACGAGTTTTACTTGATTCCTGAGGAATCCTTGCTAAAACATCACCGACTTTAACCTCACCACCATCTTTAATCCCAGCAATCGCACCTGCTGGTAAAAAATATTGAGCTGCTATCTCAGTACCTGGCAAATAAATGGAATTACCATCATTATCCATTAGCTTCACCATTGGCCGCAATTCCTTACCAGCACTTCCACGCTGCTTTGGATCCGTGACAACAAGTGAACTTAAGCCAGTCACCTCATCAGATTGCTTTTGTACAGTGACACCATCAACGAAATCAATTAATTCAACTACACCATCAACCTCAGTAATAACAGGGTGCGTATGCGGATCCCAGGTAACAATTATATCACCCGCATTAATCCGAGAACCTTCCTGTACTGACAGCACTGCCCCATAAGGAATTTTATAGCGCTCTTTTTCCCGACCATAATCATCAACTACGCCAACTTCACCCGACCTTGAAACAGCAACTAGGTTTCCTTCACGATTAACAACTGACTTTAGGTTATTAAGACGAACTGTTCCAGCAGATTTTACCTGAACATTACTGATCGCAGCAGATCTAGATGCCGCACCACCAATATGAAAGGTTCGCATAGTCAACTGTGTCCCTGGCTCACCGATTGATTGAGCAGCTATAACACCTACCGCCTCTCCAATATTCACTAGGTGACCACGCCCCAAATCACGCCCATAACAAGCTGCACAAACTCCATGCCTATTTTCACAAGTAATGATTGATCGCACCAAGACCTGATCAATACTATGCTCATCCAGAACAGACACCCAATGCTCATCTAATAACGTACCACTTGGTGCGACAACGACATCTCCTGCCGGATCCATAACATCATTCACCGCAACTCGGCCTAATACACGCTCCGATAAAGGCTCAACAACATCACCACCTTCAATAATCGGTGTCATAATCAAACCATTGCTCGTACCGCAATCATCCCCGTTAATTACCAGATCTTGTGCTACATCGACTAATCGACGCGTTAAATATCCTGAGTTTGCAGTTTTCAATGCGGTATCAGCAAGACCCTTCCGTGCACCATGCGTAGAAATAAAGTACTGCAGTACATCCAGACCTTCTCTAAAATTTGCAGTGATAGGCGTTTCAATAATTGAACCATCCGGTTTGGCCATCAAGCCACGCATCCCTGCTAATTGTCGTATCTGAGCCGCCGAACCCCGCGCACCAGATTCAGCCATCATAAAGATAGAATTAAATGATTTTTGCTTTACAGTCTTACCTTCAGCATTAACAACTGACTCTTCACCCAACCCATCCATCATAACTTTAGCTATCTGGTCATTAGCATGAGACCAAATATCAACCACTTTGTTATATCGCTCTCCGTCTGTTACCAAACCAGAAGCATATTGGCTTTGAATCTCATTAACTTCAGCATCAGAAGCCTTAATGATATCGACTTTTTTGGCAGGAATCACCATATCTTCAATACCGAACGATACCCCTGAAATCGTTGCATATCTAAATCCCAGATACATCAATTGATCAGCAAGTATGACGGTATCTTTGTTGCCCAAGTATCGATAACTGTAATTAATTAACCGCGATATATTTTTTTTGGTCATATCGCAGTTAACCAGTTCGTAAGGCATGCGATCAGGGACCACTTCCCAGATTAACGCACGACCAACGGTAGTTTCAACTCGATGCGTTTTATCCTCAGTCACGCCATTATCATTAACCACTTTTTCAGTGATACGCAATTGAATTTTAGATTGCAATTCAATAGTTTTAGTTAACAACGCCTTATGAATCTCACCGACACTGACAAATATACTGCCATCGCCTTTTGCATTAATTTTTTCGCGACTTATGTAATAAAGCCCCAATACCACGTCTTGAGATGGGTTAATAACAGGCTCACCATTCGCTGGAGACAAAATATTGTTTGTCGCCATCATCAACGTTCTTGCTTCCAGTTGCGCCTCAATTGACAACGGAATATGTACAGCCATCTGGTCGCCATCAAAGTCTGCGTTAAACGCACTACAGACCAACGGGTGCAACTGAATTGCCTTGCCTTCAATAAGCGTAGGCTCAAATGCTTGAATACCAAGTCTATGCAATGTTGGCGCACGATTTAATAAAATCGGATGCTCGCGGATAACCTCTTCTAGAATATCCCAGACTTCAGCACCTTCCCTTTCTACCATTTTCTTCGCAGCTTTAATAGTTGTAGCTAATCCGCGAAACTGTAGTTTGCTGAAAATAAATGGCTTAAATAACTCTAATGCCATTTTTTTCGGAAGTCCACATTGATGAAGCCTTAGAGTAGGTCCGACAACAATAACTGATCTACCTGAATAATCAACACGCTTGCCCAAGAGGTTTTGCCTAAAACGACCCTGCTTGCCTTTGATCATATCGGCTAATGACTTTAACGGTCTTCTGTTGGTACCTGTAATAGCACGACCACGCCGACCGTTATCCAGCAACGCATCAACAGATTCCTGCAACATACGCTTTTCGTTGCGCACTATAATATCCGGCGCATTTAAGTCCAACAACCGATTTAAGCGATTGTTTCTATTGATAACACGACGATAGAGATCGTTCAAATCAGAAGTAGCGAATCGCCCTCCATCCAGAGGCACCAGCGGGCGCAACTCAGGCGGCAATACCGGCAAAACCTTCAAAATCATCCATTCAGGGAGATTTTTTGAGCTCAACAAGGCATCCATCACCTTCAGGCGCTTTGAATACTTCTTAATCTTGGTTTCTGAATTTGTCGAGTTTATTTCTTCACGAAGTATTTCAACTTGCTCTTTTAAATCAATCGATTTAAGTAAGTCGTAGATCGCTTCGGCGCCCATTTTTGCAACAAAATCATCTCCATGTAATTCAACTGCATCAAGATAATCATCATCTGTCAGCAATTGACCTTTATCTAATGGCGTCATGCCTGGGTCTAAAACGACGAATGATTCAAAGTACAATACGCGTTCAATTTCACGTAGCGTCATATCCAATAACAACGCAATTCTTGAAGGCAGTGATTTCAAGAACCAAATATGAGCAACAGGACTGGCTAAATCAATATGCCCCATTCTTTCACGACGAACCTTGGACAGGGTAACCTCAACACCACATTTTTCACAAATAACTCCGCGATGCTTCAGTCTTTTGTACTTACCGCAAAGACACTCATAATCACTCACCGGACCAAAAATCTTAGCGCAGAATAAACCATCGCGCTCGGGCTTAAAGGTTCGATAATTAATCGTTTCAGGCTTTTTTACTTCGCCGTATGACCATGAACGGATCATATCAGGCGATGCCAAACCAATACTAATTCCATCAAAATCATCTGCTCGACCTTGACGCTTTAAGAAATTCATTAAATCTTTCAAGAGCTTATCCTCTTTAAATACTTGCTGGCATAGACCAGGCTGTGGGTTGAGCTATAGCGTACCTGTGTTACGCGATAGCCCAACGGGTGCGACATTGGTCGACTGGGACACATTACAGCAACCCAACCTACGCACTAATCCCGCTGCAATTCAATATTGACAGCCAATGAGCGAATTTCCTTAATTAAGACATTAAATGATTCGGGCATACCGGCTTCCATTTTATGATCGCCATCAACAATATTTTTATACATACGAGTTCTACCGGTCACATCATCCGACTTAACCGTCAACATTTCCTGCAAAGTATAGGCAGCTCCATAAGCTTCAAGCGCCCATACTTCCATTTCCCCAAAACGCTGACCACCGAATTGAGCTTTACCACCTAATGGTTGCTGTGTAACTAAGCTATACGGCCCCGTTGAACGTGCATGCATCTTATCATCGACCAAATGGTTTAACTTCAGCATATACATATAACCAACAGTTACTTCGCGCTCAAACGGCTCACCGGTCAAACCATCATAAAGTGTAACCTGCCCATGCTCTGGTAAATCAGCCAACTTCAACATTGTACGAATTTCATCTTCACTTGCGCCGTCAAAAACTGGAGTTGCCATTGGAACACCACTCACAAGATTAGCTGCCATTTCCAGAATTTCTTGATCAGAAAATGATTCTAAATCTTCTTTCCGACCACTGCTGTTATAAATCTTATCCATATATTCCCGGATCGCAGTTACCTTAGCCTTTTCTTGATCATATTGAGCTTCCAACATTTTACCAATTTTTATACCTAAGCCTTTCGCAGCCCAACCCAAATGCGTCTCAAGTACCTGCCCAACGTTCATCCTTGAAGGCACACCTAATGGGTTCAAAACAATATCAACGGGGTTCCCATCTGCTGTATAAGGCATATCTTCAATCGGTCTAATCATCGATATAACACCTTTATTTCCATGACGCCCAGCCATTTTATCTCCAGGCTGTATGCGCCTTTTAACGGCCAGATAGACCTTGACCATTTTGAGAACACCAGGAGCCAAATCATCACCCATGGTAATTTTTTTTCGCTTGACTTCGAATTTTGCATCAAAGTCTTTTCTTTGCTGTTCTATTTGAGCAACTACAGTTTCCAGTTGAAGATTAATATCCTCATCTTTCATCCGGATTTTCAGCCACTCAGAATGCTTCAAGCCATTAAGATATGACTGGGTTATTTCAGTTCCCGCTTTTAACTGCCCAGGCCCCGCTTGTGCAACTTTGCCAACCAAAAGCCTTGCAACACGCGCAAATATATCTTCTTCAAGTATTTTCAGTTGATCATCAAGATCTTTTCGGTAACGCTTGATCTCCTCCTGTTCAATATCCAAAGCTCGCTTATCCTTCTTTACACCATCACGAGTAAACACCTGAACATCAATAACCGTACCTTCAATACTTCCTGGTACACGTAACGAGGTATCCTTAACGTCGGCCGCTTTCTCACCGAAAATCGCACGTAGTAATTTTTCTTCTGGTGTTAACTGAGTCTCACCCTTAGGAGTTACCTTACCCACCAATATGTCACCACCTTTAACTTCAGCACCAACATATACAATCCCGGACTCATCAAGCTTAGATAAAGCTTCTTCGCTGACATTAGGAATATCCGCA
This sequence comes from Methylobacter sp., assembly GCA_016784875.1. Lineage (GTDB taxonomy): Bacteria > Pseudomonadota > Gammaproteobacteria > Methylococcales > Methylomonadaceae > Methylobacter_A. The sequence continues at coordinate 5,375 of JADHTX010000047.1, read as the reverse complement.
GTAATTTCTTCCGGACTATGTTTAGTGTCACGCGCTACACAGGTTTTCTCCTCGATATGGATCGTAGTGAATCGATCTTCTTTAACGACACGCTCTGAAACCAGAATCGAATCTTCAAAGTTGTATCCGTTCCAAGGCATAAAGGCAACCAGCATGTTCTGGCCCAGTGCTAATTCACCAATATCCGTCGACGGGCCATCCGCCATAATGTCGCCGGCATTAACAATATCACCCGGCTTAACCAATGGCTTTTGGTTGATACAGGTATTCTGATTTGAACGGGTATATTTAATAAGGTTATAAATATCAACCCCGGGCATACCCGTTTCGGTTTCAGTATCATTTACACGCACGACTATTCTGGCCGCATCAACCGCCTCAATCTTACCGCCACGAGCAGCAACCACAGTTACGCCAGAATCTTTTGCAACCGTTCTTTCCATACCGGTACCCACTAACGGCTTTTCAGCTCTTAACGTAGGAACGGCTTGACGTTGCATGTTTGAACCCATTAACGCGCGGTTAGCATCATCATGCTCAAGAAAGGGGATAATTGAGGCTGCTACCGAGACAATCTGCTTAGATGACACATCCATATACTGTACCGTGTCAGACATAGCTAATGTAAATTCATCTTTATGTCGGCATGATACCAGACCGTCAACCAATTTTCCGTTTGCATCAACGGCCACACTGGCCTGAGCAATAACAAACTCGCCTTCTTCAATTGCCGACAAATAATCAACATGCTCGGTGACTTTACCATCAACCACCTTTCGATAAGGGGTTTCCAAAAATCCATAATTATTGGTTCTAGCGTAAACCGATAATGAGTTTATCAAGCCAATGTTTGGTCCTTCTGGTGTCTCAATAGGACATACTCGACCATAATGCGTTGCATGCACATCTCGAACTTCAAAGCCAGCTCGCTCTCTTGCCAAACCACCAGGCCCCAAAGCAGAAACCCTACGTTTATGCGTCACCTGGGACAATGGATTATTTTGATCCATAAACTGCGACAGCTGACTGGAACCAAAAAACTCCTTCACTGCTGCAGAAACCGGCTTCGCATTGATAATTTCTTGCGGCATCAACCCTTCTGAGTCAGCAAGCGTTAACCGCTCTTTAACAGCCCTTTCAACCCGAACCAATCCTACCCGAAATTGGTTCTCAATCATCTCTCCAACAGAGCGTACACGCCTATTACCTAAATGATCAATATCGTCAACGTTACCGTTTCCGTTACGAATATCTATTAATTCTTTTAATACATCAATGATGTCATCTTTTGTTAAAGTCCCAGATCCTATTGCTTCCTGCCGACCCAAGCGACGATTAAACTTCATTCGCCCAACCGTTGACAAATCATACCTTTCATCGGTAAAAAACAGATTCTGGAACAGATTCTCTGCCGAATCTTTAGTTGGAGGCTCACCAGGACGCATCATCCTGTATATTTCAACCAACGCCTCAAGACTATTCGTAGTCGTATCCAGTCTCATGGCATTAGACATGTAAGGACCTTTGTCTAAATCATTAACAAATAGAGTATTAAGTTCTGTTATACCACTTTCAATACAGTGATCGATTATAGATAAAGTAATCTCATCATTTACATTAGCGACCAACTCACCTGTAGACTGATCAATCAGATTGTGTCCCAATATCTTCCCTAAAAGGTATTCTTTTGGAACCTCTACTTCAGTCAGACCAGACTTATTCATCTCACGGATATGCTTAGCCGTAATCCGTCGCCCTTCTTCAACCAGTAGCTGACCTTTCGCACTTTTAATATCAAAGGCTGCAATTTCACCCCGCATACGATCGGGAACGATGTGAAAAATGCATTTTTGTGCATCAATAGTGAATTTGTTCATCTCGAAGAAAATCTTGATCATTTCTTCGTTATCAAAGCCTAAACCCCTGAGCAAAATTGTTGCAGGAATTTTTCTTCTTCTGTCTATTCGGACAAATACACAGTCTTTATGATCAAATTCAAAATCTAACCACGATCCGCGATAAGGAATAACCCGAGCATTAAATAACAGTTTTCCCGACGAATGCGTCTTCCCTTTATCATGATCAAAGAAAACACCAGGTGACCGATGTAACTGAGAAACAATTACCCGTTCTGTCCCATTAATGACAAATGTTCCATTGTCAGTCATCAATGGCAACTCTCCCATGTAAACTTCCTGCTCACGAATATCCTTGACTACCTTTGCATTTGCAGATGCTTCTTTGTCATAGATAACTAAGCGAACCAACACTCTTAAGGGGGCAGCATAGGTTGCACCTCTTTGTTGACACTCTCTTACATCAAAAACTGGTTCCCCCAATCTATATTTCACATACTCCAGCACTGCATATCCGGAATGGCTTTCAATAGGAAAAACACTGGAGAATGCAGCATGCAATCCCCTGTCTTCACGCTTTTCAGCCGTAACACCCGATTGCAAAAAGCCCGCATATGAATTAATTTGCGTTGCCAGAAGATAGGGAACATCCAGTACCTCAGTACCTTTCCCAAAGTTATTTCGAATACGCTTTTTTTCTGTAAAAGAGTAGGACATATCGCTTCCAAACCTTTTCGTCATAGATAATTTTCTACCGTGCAATTAGTGCAAACAGTAAAAGGCCGGTGACAAGATTGCCACCAGCCATACTTGGCAGATGCGTTTTTGTTCCAACGCGCCTGCAATCGAGTCAAAATTTATTTAATTTCGACAGTAGCGCCTGCATCAACAAGCTGCTTTTGTACTTCTTCTGCTTCAGCTTTAGAGACGCCCTCTTTTACTGTTGTTGGAACGCCTTCAACAGCATCTTTAGCTTCTTTCAAGCCCAACCCAGTAATTCCGCGCACAGCTTTAATAACCGAAACCTTATTTTCACCGAAAGATGTCATAATAACGTTAAATTCAGTTTGCTCTTCAGCGGCGGCGGCTGATGCCACAGGTGCGGCCGCAACTGCAGCAGCCGCTGAAACGCCGAATTTTTCTTCCATCGCTGAAATCAAATCAACGATTTCCATAACGCTCATCTTTGAGACCGCTTCCAAGATATCTTCTTGCGAAATTGCCATTGTGTATTCCTCTAAAATAATAAGTTTTAAACTGGTTCAAGCACTAAAAACATTGCATTGCAACGCTATCAACTATGCTGCTTCTTTCTGATCTCTAATAGCTGCCAAAGTACGTACGAATTTCTCCGTGGGCGCCTTCATTACTGCCATTAACAGAGCAATACCTTGATCACGAGTTGGCAAACTAGCAAGTCGAGCGAGCTCAGTCCCGCCAAATGACTGTCCACCTATAGCCACTATCTTGGTAATTAACTTGTCGTGAGTTTTAGCAAAATTACTGATTAAACGCGCAGCCGATCCAGGATCATCCATTGAAAATGCAATTAACAACGGACCTACTAGGCCGCTCTGCATACATTCAAATTCCGTTCCTATTACTGCTCGTTTTGCCAATGTATTTTTTATCACGCGCAGATAAACGCCTGTCTCTCTCGCAGTTTTACGCAGTTCGGTCAATTCCGTAACTGTCAACCCACGATACTCTGCTGCAATTGCAGAATGAGCTTTAGCAGCGAATACAGCGACTTCTTCTACGACAGCTTTTTTGCTATCTAAATTTAGTGCCACAGCTTACCTCCGGAATTTATCCCCAGAATTAATAAAAAGCATTCATCTGAACACCCCTTACGGTCCCTTTCCCCAGCTTTCAGGTTCCAGCTTCCGTCTACGCAGGACATATTAAGTTTTACAACTCCTGCGGTCTTTGACGGTCACCGAACGACTCGGCAACCCAAAGTCTTTAATAACGTTAAATTGCAATACTGCTTTGATCTAACCACAAACCCGGCCCCATCGTCGAAGATAAGGTAATCTTTTTAATGTATATGCCTTTTGCAGCAGTTGGCTTTAATTTCTTCAAGTCGGCAATCAACGCTTCTAAATTACCCTGAATAGACGCTTCATCAAATGAAACCTTACCTAACGTACAATGAATAATCCCCGACTTATCGGTTCGATACCGAACCTGTCCTGACTTAGCATTTCTTACGGCTGTTGCAACATCTGCCGTCACAGTTCCAACCTTAGGGTTAGGCATTAAGCCTCTAGGACCCAAAATTTGCCCCAACTGACCAACAACTCTCATAGCATCTGGAGAGGCTATAACGACATCAAAATTCATTTCGCCTTTTTTAACTAAGTCGCCCAAGTCATCCATACCAACTATATCAGCACCCGCTTCTCTTGCAGCATCTGCATTAGGCCCTTGCGTAAAAACGGCAACTCTGACTGTTTTTCCGGTGCCGTTTGGAAGCACTGTTGCGCCCCGGACATTTTGATCTGACTTACGAGGATCAACGCCCATGTTTACGCTTACATCAATAGCTTCATTAAACTTTGCAACACCCAATTCCTTCAGCAATGCTACCGCTTCACTAATTGTATACTGCTTAGTTTTATCAACCTTCCCTTTGATAAATCTCGCTTTCTTTGACAACTTAGCCATTATAATCCCTCCACATTCAGACCCATGCTATACGCACTGCCTGCAATCGTCTTTACTGCTGCTTCTAAATCTGCCGCATTCAAATCTTCCATTTTTGTTTTGGCAATTTCTTCCAATTGCGCACGTGTAACCGTACCCACTTTCTTAGTATTAGGATTACTGCTTCCGCTTTTAATACCAGTTGCCTTCTTTAAAAGAATTGAAGCTGGGGGGGTTTTTGTAATAAAAGTAAAACTACGATCACTATAAACAGTTATAACCACTGGCAAAGGCAAGCCTTTTTCAGTATCCTGTGTTTTAGCGTTAAAAGCCTTACAGAACTCCATGATATTAACACCTCGTTGACCCAAAGCTGGACCGACTGGTGGACTTGGATTTGCTTCACCTGCTTTAACCTGCAATTTTATATACGCAGTTATTTTTTTAGCCATTATTTACTCCAAAGATGGGTACAAACGCCTTTCAGCTCCCCTAGACACAAAAAATCACTGCCTTATTCAGACAGTGATTTTATATATACAAAACACCTAAACTTTATTAACTTTTCTCTACCTGACCAAACCCAAGCTCAACAGATGTTGACCGCCCAAAAATTAGCACAGAAATTTTTATTTTACTTTTTTCATAATTAACTTCTTCAACGACGCCATTAAAATCCTTAAAGGGCCCGTCAATTACTCTAATAACCTCACCAGCCTCAAACATGGTCTTAGGGCGAGGCTTATTCACACCATCCTCAACCCTATTAAGAATTGCCAGAGCTTCTTTTTCTGATATTGGAGCCGGCCGATCAGAAGTTCCACCTATAAAACCCAATACCTTAGGAACGTCCTTAACCAAATGCCATGT
>JADHTX010000046.1 GCA_016784875.1 Methylobacter sp. | reverse complement strand
CAAAAACCGCTATCGGTAATGATCATGCTTTATCACTCCAGTCCAAATAGTCTTTGTAGTTTTCTGATAAATCCGCAACATCGGGCATACTGCCTAAATAACCGGTTTTTTGCAAAATGCCTAAGATTTTTTCGCCTTCCGTTGGGCTTGTTTTTTTGTTGTAAATTTCGTCAATGGCAAAGGAGATTAACTCGGAAGTGTTCTTTTTGAGCGATTTTTCCAATGCTTGTAGTTTTTCGATGTGTTGGTTATCGAGTTCGGCGGTGATTTGCATGGCTTGTCTCGTTGGTGTTTAAAATTAGGCTGATAATGGTTTGTGCTGGAACTCCCCTTATCAGCTATGCATCATACAAGTTACTTGTTATTACTCCCATCTCAGTGACAAAGCGCATACTTTTGTAAACGTGGAAACCTTTGACAAGCAACAGATTCCGCTATTTTAAACTTGTACGCTTTCAAAGTAAGATGGGAGTAGGTCATCTACATCAACGTAAAGGTAGTGGGTTAAAACTATAATTTTGCATAAAGATCCAAGTTGAATTCGACCTTGTGAATCCTAAATAAATCATTTGTTAACTATAGAGGTTCATAGTTTACATAGAGTCAACGTGTTAGATTTTATCAGTCGCTTACCCAACGGGTGTGGGGATATTTTTTTCAAGCTAATGATTTTACTCTGTGTTCTTCGTGCCTCTGTGGTGAACTGAGGTTTTTAGTAACTAAACGGCTATAAGGATATTTGGCAGAATTTATTATTGAAAATCGTCTTTGAGTTATCTGTCATTTAAAAAATAACTTTAATGTTTTCAGTCTGCTGTGTCATTTGGTTGGTTTTTTATAATGAGTGGAAATATTCATGTCATCTTAGAGAAATATCCATGTAATAAAAGCCGCTTATGCTGCCCCTAACCTCAACATGATTAGGGGATCTCTCCGATGCCAGATCTACGTAAAGAAATAATCAATATCCTTGACGGCAAGCTATTAACACCGCATTTTCAACCGATTGTTTCGATGACCCAGAAAAACATCATGGGCTACGAAGCGCTGATCCGCGGCCCATCTGACAGTCCGCTACACAGTCCGTTTAATTTGTTTACTACGGCCGAGAAATATAATTTAAGCACTAAACTCGAGTTTCTCTGCCGGGAGATCACCATTCAACAGTTCGCCGAGCTTGGCATCAAAGAAAAACTGTTCATTAACGCCAGCCCTTTAGTCTTGCTGCAACCGGAGTTTAAAAAAGGCGAGACGCTCAGATTGTTAGATCAATACGATGTTAATCCGCGTTCGGTGGTTATTGAGTTAACCGAACACAAGCCTGCGGATAACTATGAAATTATGCGCGCCTCGGCTAAGCATTACCGAAGCATGGGCTTTGAGATTGCGCTTGATGATTTGGGCGCCGGTTATTCGGGGCTTAGGCTTTGGGCGGAATTACTGCCGGAATTCGTCAAAATCGACAAACATTTCATCCATGGCTTACACGACGATCCGGTCAAACTTAACTTTGTGCGCTCAATTCAAAGTATGGCGGTCTCGCTTGATTGTAAAGTCATTGCTGAAGGCATCGAGACGGAAGACGAATTTAAGGCCATAGAAAAACTCGGCATTACTTTTGCCCAAGGCTTTTATTTTGCCAGGCCGACCGCTATTCCCGTAGACAAGGTCGATTGTCTGCTGTTTACTGCCGGTCAAACCAAGAATCACAAATCCACGCCAACAATTAATAACGCCACAACGGCATTCCATATCATCAGGGACATCGCGCCTATTTCATCGAAAACCAGCATCGGCGACGTTATGAACCTGTTTCACCACAATAGCGAATTGAGTATTTTGCCTTTGGTCGATGACAATATGGCGTCAGGCATTATTTTTCGCGACAAGTTTCTTACCAAATTATTCTCCAGCCGATACGGCATCGACCTGCACGGAAAAAACCCGATAAAAACGTTTATCGAGACGACACCGCTATGTATCGATAAAAACACACCCATCGATTTGGTCAGTAAGCAACTGACGTCGTTAATGACTAACGACCCGGCTTTTATCATCACCGATAACGGGGAATACAGGGGCGTCGGTACGCTACTGGATTTGCTGGCTGAGTTTACCCGTCAGCAGATCGACAATGCCAAACATGCCAATCCGCTGACATTATTGCCGGGCAGCGTTCCGATCAATACGCAAGTCAATCAATTGCTGGCTGACAAAATACCTTTCGCTTTCGGTTATTTCGATCTCGATAACTTTAAGCCTTTTAATGATGTTTACAGCTACGATGCGGGCGATAACATCATCAAAGCGGTCGCCAATACACTGACTAAATATATCCCGGCAGAATGCGGCCGGGTAGGCCATATAGGCGGCGATGATTTTATTGTGATTTTCACCTGTAACGACTGGTTGGCGCGTTGCGAAAGCATACTTGAAAATTTTAAAAAAGCCGTTCCCGCCTATTACAGCGATCAGGATATAAAAGCCGAAGGCATTCAAACTGAAAACAGGGTAGGAGAAAAATGTTTTTTTCCGCTTATCAGTCTGTCCATCGGTCTGGTAGATCCGGTATCGACCAGTCTATGCCAATCTCATGTCGATATAGCGGATTTAGCGTCTGAAGCTAAAAAAACGGCTAAAAAAACGATCGGTAACAGCTTTTATATCAACCAGCGAATGAATGCAAAAAATGCTGATAATTTTCAACCTGTTATGCATGGTTCGGCCGCCAAGCTGCATGCTGTTAATTAAGCGTCGTTTTTACTGAATCGCACTCTAAGAGGGTATTAAAATGCTTAAATATATCAGTTTCAAAGTTCGCATACTGCTCGGTTTTCTAGCCATTATCAGTTTGATGACGGTTATTTCTGCATCGAGTTTAGTTAATTTAGCCAATACGGAACGCGACCTGACCGAGATCAACAACAAGCTGCTTCCTAATGCGCTGTTAATGGGGCAAATGGCGCGCGATATTGTGCTGGTACATCAATTTTTATCCGATGTTTCGGCCTCGCATTCGCCTATGGGGTATCAGGATGCAGAAAAATCGACTCAGGATTTTAAACAGGGATTGTTGCAGTTTCGTCGGCATATTTCCGGCAATACAGCGAAATTAAAGGAAGTGGAGATACTTGAGGCGAATTTCGACTTATTCTATCAAGACGGCAAGCGCATGGCCGCCGCTTATCTCAGCGATGGCATGGAAGCCGGTAATATTATCATGCAGGATTTTGATCATGAGTCGTACAAACTATCGTCACAGATGATTAAACTCAGGAATGCCGAGGTCAACGCCGCCAAGTTCCACGTCAATAATATTACCGAAACCACGCATCAGGTATCTGCCGTTTTGTGGGCGATGTCGGTGGCGATTATTACTTTGGCGCTAGGCATTGCATTCTTTTTAACCCGTCATCTCAGCAAACAAATCGGCATTGATCCTTTGTATGCCAAAGGCATCGCCAAGGAAATTGCCGCCGGTGATTTGTCCCGCTCTATCCAACTGGATGAGGGCGATAAGGATAGCCTGTTGCATGCGATAAAGAATATGCAGCAAAAATTGCTGGCCCGCAGGACGGCGGAGCATAAATCGGCTGAAGAAATCCTGCGTATCAAAATGGCTCTGGACAACACCAGTATCGGCATCATGATTGCGGATAACGAGCGCAACATCATTTATGTCAATAAGTCGGTAGTTAACGCATTCGGAAAAATAGAGAAGGAAATCCGCAAGCAGATTCCTTCTTTTTCAACCGCCGCCCTGATCGGCAGTAATATGGATAACTTTTACCAGGATCCGGCGCAACAGGCGAAACTATTTGCCGATTTAACCGGCGCTCAAAGCGAGGACATACCGTTAGGAGGGCGCACGATGATGGTCGTTGCCAATCCGGTCGTCAGTCAGCAAGGCCAGCGCATCGGCACGGTTACCGAATGGCATGACCGCACCGCTGAAGTTGCCGTGGAAAAAGAAGTGTCCACTATCGTTATTGCCGGCAGCGTGGGCGATTTTTCCAAGCGTTTCGACATACATGACAAGGTAGGCTTTTTGCGTGAGTTGGGCGAAGGTCTTAACCAAATGCTGTACACCAGCGAAACCGGCCTTAACGACGTGGCGCGCGTATTGGGCGCGCTGTCCCGCGGCGACTTATCGGAAACTGTCAGTAACAACTATCAAGGCACTTTAGGTCTACTTAAGGACAACGCGAATGGTACGGTGGAAAAACTCAAAAATATTATTTATCAAATTAAAGAGGCTAGCGACCTCATTAATAGCGGGGCAAAAGAAATTGCTTCGGGTAATAATGATTTGTCGAATCGCACCGAACAGCAAGCCGCAAGCTTAGAGCAAACCGCCGCCAGCATGCAAGAGCTGACCTCTACCGTACAAGCCAATAGCGCCAATGCCAAACAGGCCAACCTGTTAGCCATTGACACGGTCGAAATAGCCGATCAGGGCGGGCGGATGGTCAGCCATGTCGTTAGCACCATGAATGCGATAAAAGCATCTTCACAGAAAATCGAGGAGATCGTCTCGGTGATAGACGACATCGCCTTCCAGACTAATATTCTCGCTTTCAACGCCGCTGTGCAAGCCGCTCATGCCGGAGAACACGGCCAAGGCTTTGCGGTCGTAGCGGGCGAAGTGCGCAATCTTGCCCAACGCGCTGCCGCATCCGCAGCAGAAATAAAAATCCTGATTGAAGACTCTGTAGAAAAAATCGATGACGGCAGTAAACTGGCTGCACAGGCTGGTTCTACCATGAGCGGAATTCTAGGTTCCATCCGAAGTGTCACCGGCATGATGGCGGAAATAACCGCCGCATCGGTTGAACAAAGCGCCGGTATCGAGCAGGTCAGTCAAGCTATCATTCAAATGGATGATGTGACTCAACAAAACGCCGCGTTGGTTGAGCAGGCCGCTGCCGCTGCCGAATCGTTGGAGGAGCAAGCGCAAAATCTGGTTGTCACGGTAAGGGGTTTTAAAATAGGAAATCAATCTCCCGGTTACATCGCCGTTAATGCTGTCGAAGAGGTAGCCGAGATATTGTCGGCACCCGGTCAGCCATCCCTTACTAAAGAACATGTCATCTGGGACGCCATAAAAAACAACAGCAGCAATGCACTCCAAAATATTGAAAGCCTAGCGACAGCCAATCCGAATTCTCAACAGCTGGCTTTTGCCAATGGCGATTGGGAAGAGTTTTAATTATGGCTGTTTGTAACGACTTAACCGTTAGAAAAATCGAACAACCTTGTAATTAAACCGGGAAACAGCTCATGAAAATGAATAAGCAAATAACCGATGTTGAACATATTCTTACAGACAGCGATTCTATTGTTTCTAATACCAATCTAAAAGGCGTTATCACCTACGTAAACGAGGCGTTTATTCGTATTAGCGGATATTCCAGGGAAGAACTGATCGGTGTATCGCACAATGTCGTGCGTCATCCCGACATGCCGCCTGAGGCCTTTGCCGACTTGTGGAAGTCGATGAAAGCCGGTCGCCCGTGGACCGGTTTGGTTAAAAATCGATGCAAAAACGGCGATTATTACTGGGTGTTGGCCAATGCCACACCGATTTATGAAAACGATCAACTGGTCGGTTACATGTCTGTGCGCCGTAAGCCGGAGCGCGAGCAAATCAAAGCGGCAGATGCGGCTTATCGGCTATTTCGCGAAGGCAAGGCCGGCAACCTGAAAATTGAGGATGGAAAAGTCGTCAAAACTAACATTTTAAAGCATTTGCTATTCAATGATTTCAACATCAAGTCCCGACTGAATACCATTATCGGCCTGCTGTCGGTGTTGTTGCTGGTGATCGGCGGCATTGGATTATTTGGCATGAGCAAGTCCAAAGAAGGCCTGCGTACCGTGTATGAAGATCGTACCCTGCCTATAAGCCAAATCGCGTCAATACAAAAATTGCTGCTGACGAATCGGTTGAATATTGAAGCCAGCCTAAACACGCCAACCCCTGAGGCGGTTTTAAAAAACACCGCCGAGGTGGAGCAAAATATCGATCAAATCACCCGGCTTTGGGATGACTATATGTCCACACAGTTAACCGATGTGGAAAAAGTGCTGGCAGAGCAATTTGCCGAGAACAGGAAATATTTTGTGGCTGAGGGGTTAAAGCCGGCCATTGCGGCATTGCGGGCCAATGACATAACCCTGGCCGATAGGCTTGTTGCCGATAAAATCAACAAGCTTTATCCCTCGGTCGAGGAGGGCATACAGCAACTGATGCAATTGCAGCTTGATGTGGCCAAGCAGGAATACGGAATAACTCAGTCACTCCAGCAAACTATCGCTAATGTTTCTATTGGCCTGATGGCGGCGGGTATTGTGTTGGTTCTATGGCTGGGTTCGGTGTTGGTTCGCGTCATCATCCGTCCGCTTGAAGCATCCATCGACCATTTCGGTCAAATTGCTCAAGGTAAATATCATAATGTCATTGAAATAGAACGCCATAATGAAGTCGGCAAGGTTATGGAAGCCATTAAGTCGATGCAGACCAAACTCGGTTTTGACGTGGCCGAAACCCAGCGTGTTGCAGATGAAAGCTTGCGCGTGAAGATTGCATTGGATAACGTCAGCACAGGCGTCATGATTACCGACAACGACGGAAAAATAATTTATGTCAATAAATCCGTCAGCGACATACTCAGCAAAGCCGAACAGAGCATTCGTACCGATTTACCGAATTTTTCTGCCGACAAACTGATTGGCAGCAAAATCGACAGTTTTCATAAAGATCCGGCGCATCAGACACAATTACTCGGCTCCTTAACCGGCATCCACACTGCCAGTATGGTGCTGGGCGGCCGCTCTATGGTAGTAACGGCCAGTCCGGTCATCAACGAACAGGGGCAGCGTTTGGGTTCTGTAGCCGAGTGGCAAGACCGCACCGCCGAGGTTGCCGTGGAAAAAGAGGTATCCACTGTTGTGGCTGCCGCGACTCTGGGCGACTTTAGCAAGCGTTTCGATTTACGGGGCAAAAAAGGCTTCTTGCGCGAGCTGGGCGAAAGTCTCAACCAGCTTTTGTTCACCAGCGAAACCACCCTTGATGAGGTTGTCCGTGTTTTAGGGGCCTTATCCCGGGGCGACCTGACCGAAACCATCAGCAATGACTACCATGGCGTTTTCGGGCAGCTTAAGGACAGCTCCAATATTACGGTAGAAAAACTTAAAATTATCATTCATCAAATCAGGGACGCTACCGATTGCATCAATACCGGAGCGAAAGAAATTGCATCGGGCAATAATGATTTGTCGTACCGCACCGAACAGCAAGCCGCCAGCCTGGAACAAACCGCCGCCAGTATGGAAGAGCTGACTTCTACCGTGCAGCAAAATACTGAAAACGCCAAACAGGCCAACCGGCTTGCTATCGGCGCAGCCGAAATTGTCGGTCAAGGCGGTGTAGTGGTAGGTCAGGTCGTTACCACTATGAATGCGATAAAAGCGTCTTCACAGAAAATCGAGGAGATCATTTCGGTGATCGACGACATCGCCTTTCAGACCAATATTCTCGCTTTCAACGCCGCCGTACAAGCCGCCCATGCCGGAGAACACGGTCAAGGCTTTGCGGTCGTAGCCAGTGAAGTGCGTAATCTTGCCCAACGCGCTGCCGCATCCGCCGAGGAAATTAAAAGCCTGATTGAAGACTCGGTAGAAAAAATCGATGACGGCAGTAAATTGGCCTCCCAAGCCGGTTTTACCATGAAAGAAATTCTCAGTGCCATTCAGGGCGTTACCGGCATGATGTCGGAAATTACTTCTGCTTCAGTTGAGCAAAGCGCCGGAATCGGGCAGGTCAATCAAGCTATTACCCAAATGGATGATGTGACCCAGCAAAATGCTGCTTTGGTGGAACAAGCCGCCGCCGCTGCCGAATCGCTGGAAGAACAAGCGCAAAGTTTGGCCGTCACGGTCAGTAGTTTTAAAATGAATAACAATACGGTTAGCCGCAACGCTCTTTCTGCCGTTGAAGACTTCGCCACGGCGCTGCCGGAATTACAACCTCCATACCATCATCATCGGGGATACAGAGAACATATGATATGGGACACACGAAGAACTAACGGCAACGCAGCCGGAGCAAAATCGAAAGCGCAATTCTTGGCTGTTGCTAATGGCGATTGGGAGGAGTTTTAATCATGAAAACTTTTGATTCTGTACAAATTACCGAAGACGCTTCTATAACTTTTAAAAAAAATATGATGAAGAATAAACTTAAAAAAACCGTATCACGCGCCAGTCAAGATCGATCCGCGTTAATTAAAAAACAAAGCAAGGTTCTGCAATCATTGCAAAAAGATGTTGGAAAACTGCATGTTTTCAGCACGCAACTTGGTCATCTGATTGATGCGATACCGGATACTATCTTGTTTAAAGATAAAGACGGACGCAAACTGATTACCAATAAGCTGACCAAGCGTCTTTTTCAAATGCACGACCTGGATTGGTACGGCAAGGGCTATATTGCGCCGGAGATACAGTCGTTAAAAATACGCACCGCGCATAAGCTGGTTCGGATGTCGCTGGAATCGGAATTAGACCTTGCCTTGGAAAAACAACAATTCAAACTGTATTACCAAGCTCAAGTCGATAGCGATCGTCAAATGCTCGGGGCTGAAGTTCTGTTGCGCTGGGAACACCCTGTATACGGACTGGTCACTCCAAACCAGTTCATCCCCATCGCAGAGCAAACCGGCCTGATCTTGCCCATAGGCGCATGGGTGCTGCAAACTGCCTGCGAGCAACTTAAACAATGGCAGAGCGATCCGCTTAAAAAAGATAGGCTGCTTGCCGTCAACATCAGTCCTCTTCAATTTAGTCGACCCGAATTCATTGAACAGCTGCGGCAACTGTTGGAAAAAACCGACATCGATGCGACAAAGCTTAAGCTGGAACTAACCGAAAGCCTGATGCTGCACGACATCTCCAACACCGTTAAAAAAATGCAGTCGCTGGAACGGCTCGGCGTACATTTTTCAATGGATAATTTCGGTACAGGTTATTCTTCATTGAGTCAGCTTAAGAAATTACCCATCGACCAATTAAAAATTGCGCACTTTCTGATCAGCGATATAGTCATCGACAGTTGCGATGCCATGATCGTAAAGACCATCATCGACATGACCCACAAACTGGGGGTGAACTTAGTTGCCGGAGGCGTGGAAACCGAACAACAATTTGCCTGTCTAAACCGGCTTGGCTGCACCGCTTATCAAGGCTACCTGTTCGGCAAGCCGATGCCGCTAGCTGAATTTGAAGAACTACTTAGCGTAGCTTAGTAGGGCACACCCTACGCGATTGAGACAGTGAAAGTATTATCCACATTTGGCTGAAAGAATTATTTACCACGGAGAACACGAAGAGCACGGAGAAAATATATTTATTATTTCAATGTATTATAAGCTTCGTGTTCTCTGTGTTCTCTGTGGTTATTCTTTATTTTTTTCTAAAAATGAATACTTTCACAACCTCGATTGGTAAAGAAACAATTAAAATTTATTTCAGGATTAAATAATGCCCAGCAACAAGTTTGTAATCAGTAAACCTAAACCATCAATCACCAAGCTCCCGGAACAGGGTAGAAAAAAGAGTGATTTTATTGATGACTTCAAACAATATTATGTTCATCTGCTAGGCCGGGATGAAAACTGCCGCTCGCCGTATTATGCTGGAGAAGCCTTATCTCAGGCGATTCGCGACCGTTTGATGGAGCTTTGGAAAGTCACCCATCAAACCTATAAAAACAATGACTGTAGACGCGGCTATTATCTGTCGATGGAATTCCTGATGGGCCGGACTTTAAGCAATGCTATGCTGAATCTGGGAGTGACCGATACCGTCACTCAAGCCATGTACGATCTTGGCCTTGCCATTGAAGAGCTGATCAGCAGCGAGCAGGATGCGGGCCTAGGCAACGGCGGCCTGGGCCGACTTGCCGCTTGTTTTATCGACAGCTGCGCCACCTTGCAACTGCCTGTTATCGGCTATGGCTTGCGCTACGAATACGGCATGTTTACCCAAACTATCGTCAATGGAGAGCAGGTTGAAAAACCCGATCATTGGCTGCGTCATGGCAATGTCTGGGAAATTGAACGACTGGAATATTCGCATTGCATCAAATTCGGCGGCCATACCGAAATCCAGACCGATGAAAACGGCAAGCAACGACATTGCTGGACGTCCACCAGTCATGTACTGGCAGTACCTTTCGATACGCCGATACCCGGTTACAAAAATGGCACCGTTAATTCATTACGCTTGTGGAAGGCGGTAGCGACCGAAGAATTCAACTTGGATGAGTTCAATGCCGGCGATTATGCCGAAGCGGTCGCAGCCAAAAATACCGCCGAAAATATCACCATGGTGTTGTACCCCAATGACGCCAATGAAAACGGCAAAGAGTTAAGATTACGGCAACAATATTTCCTGGCTTCCGCCAGTTTGCAGGACGTACTTGCCCATTGGACAGGCGGTGTACACGGCAATGATTTCAGCCGCTTTGCTGAAAAAAGCTGCTTCCAGTTAAACGACACTCATCCGAGCATTGCGATAGCCGAATTAATGCGCCTACTGATGGATATGCACGGCTTAAGTTGGGATGAAGCTTGGTCTATCACTAAAAACACCATGGCCTATACCAACCACACCTTGTTGCCTGAAGCGCTGGAACAGTGGCCGGTAAGCTTGATGCAACGCTTACTGCCGCGCTTGATGGAGATTATTTTCGAAATCAATGCCCGTTTTATGGCTGAAGTGGCGATGCATTGGCCAGCCGATAACGAGCGCTTAAGCCGAATGTCCATCATCGAGGAAAGCGACCAGAAACGAGTAAGAATGGCGCATCTAGCTATCGTAGGCAGTTTTTCCGTGAACGGCGTTGCCGAGCTGCATTCCCAGTTATTGCAGCAGGACTTATTCAGCGATTTTTACGCATTATGGCCGGATAAATTCAACAACAAAACCAACGGTGTGACGCCGCGGCGCTGGTTGGCCGCCTGCAACCCTGAGTTGGCAAGCCTGATAACGGAAACGATAGGCGATAAATGGATTACCGATTTAGCGCAATTAAAAAGGCTGGAACCTTATGCCGATAATGCCCAATTTCGGCAACGCTGGCATGATATTAAACAGGCCGCAAAACAGGGCTTGATCGACTATAAAAAAAGCAAGCACGACACCGAACTGCATTTGAATGCCGATGCGCTATTCGATGTGCAGGTTAAGCGTATTCACGAATACAAGCGCCAGCTGCTTAATGTCTTGCATGTCATTCATCTTTATAACTGCATTAAACGAGGCGACACAGACCGGGTGCCAAGATGCGTGTTAATCGGCGGCAAAGCGGCCCCCGGTTATCGCATGGCGAAAAAAACCATTAAATTAATCAATAACGTGTCCAAGATTATCAACTCGGACCCCGTCGTAGGCGACCAGCTAACCTTGCTGTTTTTGCCGGATTATCGGGTTTCGGCAATGGAAAAAATCTGCCCGGGAGTCGATTTGTCCGAGCAAATTTCCACTGCCGGAAAGGAAGCGTCCGGCACCGGCAACATGAAGATGATGATGAATGGCGCGATCACAATCGGCACTCTGGACGGCGCGAACATTGAGATTCGCGAAGAAGTGGGCGATGAAAACTTCTTCCTGTTCGGCTTGACTGAAGAGCAAATCGAAGCCAGACGAGCCCATTATGATCCGCTTGAAATGATCGATCAGGATGAGGACTTGCAGCAGGTCATGCACCTTCTGGAGTCCGGCTATTTCAATCAATTCGAGCCCGGCATATTCGACGACTTGATCAATTCGATAAAAAGCCCGCAAGATCCCTGGATGACGATCGCCGATTTCAGAAGCTTTATCGATGCCCAAAAGCGCGTAGAAGATGCCTATCGGGATAAAGATCACTGGACCAAAATGAGCATTTTGAATTGCGCCAACAGCGGCAAGTTTTCTACCGATAGAACGATCGGCGAATATAACCGGGATATTTGGAAATTAGAGCCGCAGCTGCCGGTGAAGGGGAAATAGTAGAAAATCTTAGCCAACATCGGTATGGATGTCCTTATAACTCACAAGTGACGCTGTCTTTTAATAAAGTTATCGCTACTGTAGGGCGCACCATGTGCGCCTTTTATGGAAAAACAGCAGTCCGGGAAATGTTATTTCAGTAAAAAATTACTCTGTTTCAGCCGATCATTCGGTTCAGTGTCAGTGGTTTGGTCTTTTAAATTAACCCCCGAAAGCTGCAATTTTTCGGCCTCATCAATTAAAAACAGCAGTTTCTTTAGCGCCTGCCGATAACTCAGCCCGTTTTCATGAATATTGGAAATGCAATTGCGCTCGGCATCGGTGCTTATGCCTGATCTGGCCTGATAGGTGAAATAAATACCCATACTGTCGGGCGAACTCAAGCCAGGTCTTTCACCGATCAATACGATACACAGACTGGCTGCGTAGTGCTCCGCTATGGCATCGCCAATCGCTACACGTCCGTGCTTGACGAGACAAACCGGTGGCAGTCTGTAGCCCTTGTGTTGCAGTTCGGGCAGCAATAAACGGAGGAACGGTTCGGCATGATGTTCAATGGCTGTAGAGGATAAACCGTCCGCAATGACTACAACTGCGTCAAACGGGATGGGTGTTGCGTGCTGTAAACAGGCGATAGCCGATGCGCTTAACAAGCGTCCAAGATCGGGGCGCTGCAAATATATAGGCTGTGTTTTCGCCTGGGTTTGCAAGGTCAGCGATTGATAGCCCAGCACATTCAGGCGTTGTTTGAGTCCGGCAAAATCCAACGGGATATTGACGGCATCTCTGGCCAACGCGTGGGCTAACTGAAAATCCAGACAGGCACGGGTCGGCAAGCTCATTCCTGCCCGTCCCAAAGCGATACGAGCGGGAGTAAATTGCTTCAGGCTGTGCCATGGGTTTTGGGTAATCATCGATTCGTTATCGTTGCTCATTGTCTTACTCGCTCAGATTTTGTAAAGACGATTTAAATAATACCGGTACATCGGGCTGTTGTTGCAGCTGATTGTCGGCATTAAAAATTCCGTGTTGTTGCAGCCATTGCTCAAACTCGGGCGCGGGGCGCAATCTCAGTACTTGGCGTAGATAAAGCGCATCATGGAACGACGTGGATTGATAATTGAGCATCACGTCATCGGCACCGGGAACACCCATAATAAACGTTCCCCCGGCAACGGCCAATTGGGTCAGCAGCATATCCATATCGTCCTGGTCGGCTTCGGCGTGGTTGGTGTAGCAGACATCGCAACCCATCGGCAGGCCCAGTAATTTGCCGCAGAAATGATCTTCCAGGCCTGCTCGGATAATCTGTTTGCCGTCGTAAAGATATTCAGGGCCGATAAAACCGACCACGGTATTGACCAAAAACGGCTTAAATTTCCGCGCGACCGCATACGCCCTGGCTTCACAGGTTTGCTGGTCAAGTCCTTGATGGGCATTTGCGGACAGCGCGCTGCCTTGTCCGGTTTCAAAATACATGCAGTTATCGCCCAATGTTCCGTTTTCGAGCAAGCTGCCGCGGCCTAGTTCCAGCGCGGCAAGATGGGCCTCGTTTAATAAATTCAGGTTGATGCCGAAGCTGTCATTAGCTTTTTGCGTCCCGGCAATGGACTGAAAAACCAAATCTACCGGCGCTCCCCGTTCGATGGCTTTCAAGGTGGTCGTCACATGCGTCAACACGCAAGATTGGGTCGGTATTCGATAGCGTTTAATAACATCATCCAGCATATGCAGCAAGCGCAAGGTCGCTTCAAGATTGTCGGATGCCGGATTAATGCCGATCACGGCATCTCCGCAACCGTACAGTAAGCCGTCCAGCAAACTGGCGGCAACACCGGCCGGGTTATCGGTGGGGTGGTTAGGTTGCAAGCGCGTGGACAATCGGTTTTCGAGACCGATGGTGTTACGAAAGCGGGTAATGACACGGCATTTCTTAGCGACCAGAATCAAATCCTGGATACGCATGATTTTAGAGACGGCCGCGACCATTTCGGGGGTCAAGCCTGGGGCTATCGCGGTCAACGTTTCGGTTGCCGCATGCTTGGACAGCAGCCAGTTACGGAAATCCCCGACGGTTAAATGACTGATGGCTGCAAAAGCAGCGAGGTCATGCCCGTCAACAATTAAGCGGGTGATTTCATCCTGTTCATAAGGCACCAGTGCTTCATTAAGAAACTGTTTTAGCGGTACATCGGCAAGCGCCCATTGGGCGGCGACCCGTTCAAGATTATCGGCCGCACCGAGGCCGGCTAAATAATCGCCCGAACGAGCAGGGGAAGCCTTAGCCATTAGGTTGCGTAGTGTTTTAAAATCGTATACCTGATGGTTTATTTTTATTTTATACATGATTGGACGTATATTTTAAGATGCGACACATTGATTGCTTTATTCGTGTTACAGCAATTTCAGTCACCGTTAGTTATACTTCGCACGGTTACGGTTGAGGAAATGATAGCGAGTTGATTTTTGTCGATAGCAAGGCGCTGAAACAGGCGCATAGCAAGCTATGAAACTGTTTCAGCAACGCGGCTATCGGCATAAAATCAGCCGCTAG
>JADHTX010000045.1 GCA_016784875.1 Methylobacter sp. | reverse complement strand
TGGATCACAATCCACTCCTTCATAACAGTCCTTGAATAAAAATCAGGGACTGTCTCAGATTCATTGTTAAAAAGAAATCTGAAAAAGTGGCTCAAAATTAATGGCCATTTTTGGCTCAGTTTAATTGGCCATTAACAATCACAAGGAAAAATCTGACATAAGTGTTCTAACAAGCGTTGATAGCGTTGTTCCGCCGACATGTTTGTGGATAGGTCGGCAACAATTGAAATTAATGAGGTAAAAAATAAGTTTGTTGTCATAGTGATAACGTTGATGTTAATTACACAACTAAATTACGATGTTAATAGCACAACGATACCTTGGCAATAGCCGTAAACACAAGGTTTATTGCTTGGCATGGTAAGTGCAGATACCTAGAGATTGGAAAAAATTCCAATCAAACAGGAATAAAAGTAGCTGTCACATTTTGGTGATAATTTTAATAAGTCGTCAGCTGCCTTTTTTTCAGACGATAAAGAATCCTACCTTTATTCATTCAATCTCGAGGAGAGTACCTGATGTTTTGTTACCAATGCGAACAAACCGACCGCTCCAATGCCGACAGTGGTTGTTCTACAGCTAAAGGCATGTGCGGCAAAGATGCCACAACTTCCGATTTGCAGGATTTATTGATACACGGCGTCAAAGGTATTGCCCAGTACGCCAAACGCGCAAGAGCCCTGAATGCTCCGGATAACGAAGCGGGTGAGTTCATGCTATACGCCATGTTCACTACCTTGACCAATGTAAACTTCAACGCCACCCGTTTTGTAAGCCTGATTCAGGAAGCCGCCCAAATTCGAGATCGCGTCAAGGCAAGCTACATTACAGCAGCACTTACGGCAGGCAAAACACCAGAAGAACTGACTGGTGCGGCAGTTTGGCAGCCTACTGTCGACATGGACGGCTTGCTTAAACAAGCGGCCGATGTGGGTATCAATGCCGGACTCGACCAAGTCGGTGCTGACATAATCGGCCTGCGTTCTTTAGTGCTTTATGGCCTCAAAGGTGTGTGCGCATATGCTCATCATGCTTATGTTTTGGGGAAGGTCAGCGATACCGTTTATGCAGGAATCGAAGATGCATTGGATTTTCTCGGTTCAGACCCAACAGATGTCGATGCGTTGCTTAATCAATCAATGGCGTTGGGTACTTTAAATCTCACCGTAATGGAATTATTGGATGAGGCTAACACCGGCACTTTTGGTGCACAGCAACCGACTCAAGTGCGTACCACTCCGGTCAAAGGCAAAGCTATATTGGTATCCGGTCATGACCTAGGTGATCTCGCCGCTTTACTGGAACAAACTAAAGATTCAGGTATTAATATTTATACCCATGGCGAGATGTTGCCTGCTCATGCATATCCGAAGCTCAAAGCATATTCTCATCTGGTCGGTAATTACGGCGGTGCATGGCAGGACCAACAAAAAGAATTTGCTGAGTTTCCAGGCGGAATTTTAATGACCTCAAACTGCATAATCGAGCCGAAAGCTCAATACCGTCAGCGAATTTTTACCGCAGGCCCAGTAGGCTGGCCCGGTGTGCGCCATATCAGCGATAAGAATTTTGCTCCGTTAATTCAGGCAGCTAATGCATTGCCTGGTTTCAAAAATGATGTTGACGGAAAATCGATTACAGTCGGTTTCGGCCGGGATGCAGTGTTGGGCGTGGCGGATAAAGTGATTGACGCAGTCAAGTCTGGCGCTATTCGACACTTCTTCTTAGTTGGCGGTTGCGACGGTGCGGCACCCGGTCGCAATTACTATACCGATTTCGCAGAACAGGCTCCGCAGGATACGGTAATCATGACTCTGGGTTGCGCAAAATATCGTTTTAATCAGCACGACTTCGGTGACATCGGCGGTATTCCACGCCTACTGGATTTAGGACAGTGCAACGATAGCTACTCGGCAATTAAAATTGCCACTGCACTGGCCGGTGCTTTTGAATGCGGGGTGAACGAATTGCCTTTGTCTCTGGTCGTGTCATGGTTTGAACAAAAAGCGGCTGCCGTGTTGTTAACTTTATTGGCGTTGGGTATTCGTAACATACGTCTTGGTCCCACACTTCCTGCTTTCTTGACACCAAATCTGGTACAGGTACTGGTTGACAAATTCGGACTACTGCCTATTACAAACGCACAGGCTGATATCGAAGCTTCGTTAACCCGCGAAGCTGCTTAATCCTCCCTTCGTTGCCGGAAAAGCATAAGTGTTTGTGAATGTATTATCCAAATTAGCGTAAAAAGTTTATGACCATAGAGAACACGAAAGAAATTTTGTGTTCTCGATAACTGTTCCATGCAGTCGTCGGTATTCCTCATGATTACGTTAAAAACGAATTCTTTCATAGCCTCTTAAGTCTTTCCTGCAACATTTTTTTATTTGGAGTCCAGATAAAATATGAATACTCACGCCATTGAACTTACCACCCGCGACGGTGAACAATTCCATTTTGAATGCGCCGCAGACCAAAATTTGTTAGAAGCAGCCGCCAATGCACAAATCGTATTGCCCGCCCAATGCGGACAAGGTAATTGCGGTACTTGTTATGCCGAAATTACTCAAGGCGACTTTACCTTGGCTAAACACAACACCTCAGCATTGCCAGCAGACGATGAGGAAAAAGGCGGCACCCTACTCTGTTGCACATTTCCGCATAGCGATTTGCGTATTGCCCTACCTTTTGATCATGATCGTATTCAAATAGGCAAAATTAAGCTCAGAAATGCGGAAATTATCGCCATTGATTCCGTAGGAGAAAATACTTTGCGCTTAGAGCTACAGCTTGCGCCGGATGAAGACGACGGCAGCCTGGCTGAATTTGAACCTGGTCAGTTTATGGAACTTGAAGTGCCGGGACAAGACATTAAACGTGCCTATTCGCTTTCCAATATCGGTAATTGGGAGGGGCGACTGGAATTTTTAATTCGCTTGCAACCCGGTGGAATTTTTTCTACTTGGCTTCGAGAACAGGCCGCTGTTGGACAGAGCTTGATCGTACACGGTCCTAGAGGCGCATTCGGCTTGTATGAAAGCGGTCTGAGACCACGTTGGTTTGTGGCCGGAGGCACTGGACTGGCACCTATGCTGTCCATGCTAAGACGTATGGCCGAGTTTCAGGAACCGCATCCGGTTCGGCTTTATTTCGGCGCAAATCGAGTTGAAGAATTATTTTGCCAATCGGAATTGAAAGCGCTACAAGCAGAACTGCCCCAACTTCAGGTGATTTACTGCGTATGGAAGCCTGATGATCTTTGGCAAGGTTTTTGCGGTACGCCAGTAGATGCCTTGGCTCAAGACTTGGCCGATGCAACCGTTTTACCCGATATTTATCTATGTGGGCCGCCTGCATTGATTGATGCTGCCGAAGTAGTCGCGAGAATCAGAGGAGTGCCGGATAAACAAGTACAGAGTGAACGATTTTTGCCAGCTTAAAACCTGAGTAAAGTGAAATACCACACATAACTTTAAATAACGGATAGAGCCGTTACCGGGACACGAAGAGCGCGAAAGAAATATTTTTCCAATTCGAAAAATTAACAATTTCCTGCTTTTCGTATTTCAGAAACAGCTATCAACACGCTGGTGCCGACAGATTCAGAATTAATTTAGCGGTCTTGGCGTAAGATTTACCGAAATTGGTGCAGATATTTGCTACCTTTGTTCTCAGGATGTTCTAGCATTGGTTTTCAAGAGAAAGCGTTTAAATCGGGTAAAAATATAAAGAAGATAAATGTTGTTAGACAAGTTTAGAGCTTGTTGTTACCCTGATAATAATGTCAGTGAATAATTACAAAAGATTAATTGCCTGAAAGGATTTATGGGCAAGTTATTCACCTATAAAAATAATAAAGCCCAAAGCGGGTAATAAATAATATGATAACAGGTAAAAGCCACCGGTCGGTTAAGCGCCTGCTTTTGGCACTGGTTTGCTCTATTTTCATCGGCGAGACTTTGGTCATGTTATTTATCGAGCAATTGCCGCCTCTTTTGGAATGGCACAAAGCACTACTCGATTCAACATTGCTGTTGACCTTGACCTTCCCCGCCATCTACTTATTGGTATTTCGTCCGCTCAGGATCCAATTAACCAAGATAAAACAAGCAGAAAAAATTCAGCACGAAGCACTTGATCGGCTCCGAAAAATCTCGGCACAAGTACCAGGTATTGTGTTCCAATTACAAATGTGGCCCAATCACAAATTATGCATACCCTACGCAAATGATGGCCTACTCAAGATTTATCGGATAAACCCAGAAGATGTTCGTGAAGATGCGTCTGCTGTATTTACCGTGGTTCATCCCGAGGATATAAAAAATCATCTGGCCTCAATAAAAATATCCTCGCACAATTTAACGCCCTGGGTTCAGGAGTATCGCTTGAAGTTTGGTGATGAGCCGGACTGTTGGCTGTTTGTCAATGCACTGCCGCAACGTCTTGCAGACGGTTCAACGCTCTGGCACGGCTTTATCACAGACATCACTAAGCGAAAGCAGACGGAATATGAGTTATTTAAGGCTACCTATAAACTCGAAGAACATCAGCATGAGCTGGAGATGCAGCATAATGAATTGCAACGAACTCATAGTGCATTAGAAGAATCCCGTGATCGCTTTGTCGATCTATTTGACTTTGCTCCACTTGGATATCTTACACTTAACGATCAGGGGTGCATTACTGAAATCAATCTGACGGGTGCAAAGCTTCTGGGAGCAGATCGAAACAAGCTTAAACAACGTCAAATTGGCTCTTTTCTTTTTTTCACGCCTTGGGAATATGACCAGTGGTGGCTGAACCTATCAACACAGAAATTCAACGATAAGCAAAGTTACGAGCTAGAAATCCGACGTGATGACAGCACCGTTTTTCAAGCGCGTTTGGATTGCCAACTCCGCGAGACTTTGATCTCACCAATAGTTCACGTTTCATTCGCCGACATTACCGAGCGCAAGCAGGCAAAAATTGAACTTCAGATTGCCGCCATCGCTTTCGAGTCTCAGGAAGGCATGGTTATTACCGATATGAATAATGTCATTGTCAAGGTCAACCAGGCTTTTATTAGGCTCACCGGTTACTCCAGCGAAGAGTTGATTAACCGTAAGATGAAGTTATTAAAATCCGGTCGTCATGATGCCGAATTTTACTCTACGATGTGGCAAAGCCTAGTTCATACCGGCACATGGCAAGGCGAAATATGGAATCGACTCAAAAATGGCGAAATTCATCCACAATTTGTCACTATCACTGCGGTGAAAAACAATGATGGAGAAATATTCAATTATGTTGCCAACTATACCGATATTACCGAACGCAAGGCTATTGAAGAAAGGGTTAATCAACTAGCTTTTTACGATTCACTGACCCAACTACCCAATCGAGTATTATTGGCTGATCGCATGCAACAGACTTTAGCTCATTGTTGTCGTAATCAGGAAATTGCTGCTATTTGCATGCTTGATTTGGATGGTTTCAAACATGTCAACGATACGCTTGGTCATGCAGCGGGAGATCAGCTACTTTGCGATGTCGCTCAGCGTTTACAGGAATGTATACGTCGCGAAGACACGGCGGCACGCTTTGGCGGCGATGAGTTTGCGCTGCTTTTAGGCGGCTTTTCCAAAATCAGCGAATGCGAACAAACCCTGGAGCGTATTGTCACATCCATAGCTGCGCCATACAGGATATTCGGACAGACAGCGCATATTTCAGCAAGTATCGGCGTCACCCTATTTCCCGAAGACAGTAGCGACCCCGATTTATTGTTGCGTCATGCCGATCAAGTCATGTATGAGGTCAAACAATCCAACAAAAACGGCTATCAACTGTTTAATACCATGCATGCAAAGCGTGCACAAACGACTCAGGATTTTTACAAGAAAATCGGTGAAGCATTGGTTAAAGGGCAATTCGAACTCTATTATCAACCTTTGATTAATTGCCGGCAGGGTAAAGTGGTTGGTGCAGAGGCGTTAGTGCGTTGGAATCACCCGATTCTTGGCGTTTTGTCACCGTCCGAATTTGTTCCCGTAATCGAACATGATGACATGATAATCGCCTTAGGTGAATGGACGTTGCAAGAGGCCTTGCGGCAGCTGGTGGAATGCCGAAAAGCGGGATTTGATTTTCAGATCAGCGTCAATATTTCCGCCCGCCAATTACGTAATAACGAGTTTCCGCAACGATTAAAAGAAATGCTGACCGGATACGATGCCGAAATTATCGAGCGGCTGGAAATCGAAATTGTTGAAACGGCCGCCTTGGAAGATGTCATTGTCGGCGGCGATGCGATTCGCAAATGCCGCGCCATGGGTGTACGCGTTGCGCTAGATGACTTTGGTACCGGATTTTCATCTCTGGCGCACTTAAAGCATCTTTCTGCCGATACCTTGAAAATCGACCTAAGCTTTGTTTCCGGGATGTTGAAAACTAATGGCGATATAGCCATTGTGGAAGGTGTTATTGGTTTAGCCGCGTCATTCAGGTTACAGGTAATAGCCGAAGGCGTTGAATACGTCGATCAGGTATTAATGTTATTGGAGCTGGGCTGCGACGTTATGCAAGGCTATGGTCTTGCCAGGCCAATGCCTGCAAAACAGTTGCACACATGGTTAGCAGGTTTTATGGCGGATCCACTTTGGAGTTTGTCGGCTTCCCATTTAACCTCGCGGAATTATTTTGAGCTGTTACAGGCGGAAGCCAATCATCGTTATTGGACAGAGCAGGTACTTGCCAATCTAGATGATCCACGCGATCGCACTACGCCGGAATCTCTGCTGAATTATCGGCAATGCCGTTTCGGCCAGTGGTATTATACTGAAGGTGCCAACTATTTTCATGGTTTAAGTGAGTTTCATGAACTGGACGAGATTCATCAAAATATCCATCGAACTGCGGCTCGCCTGTTGGAAAATCATCGAGCGAACCTGAAAAGTGAAGTTGATGCCGAAAAGACCCAATTGCAGACTTTACAGCATAATATGATCAGTCACCTGCAACGATTGCGGATCATGCTGGCAGATGAATTACTCAAATAAAACTCATAGAGAACAAATATGGCAGATTATGATCTTATCGTATGGAATGACAAATTGGTCACCGGGATAGATAAAATTGACGAGCAGCATCAAATTCTCGTTAACTTGTTCAATGAGGCCAATACCAAGCTAACTGTTAATAATAGCGCTGAATTTCTGGAACAAATTACCCGTGATTTGCTTAGCTACGCACTTTATCACTTTGAAACTGAAGAAGAGCTAATGCAAAAATATGGATATACAGA
Source organism: Methylobacter sp. (assembly GCA_016784875.1). Classification (GTDB taxonomy): domain Bacteria; phylum Pseudomonadota; class Gammaproteobacteria; order Methylococcales; family Methylomonadaceae; genus Methylobacter_A. Next base: position 7,354 of record JADHTX010000045.1, on the reverse strand, counting down.
GGACATCATAGAAAATGTCGATACTCATATCCGTCAGCACCGCAGTTTTTCGATCAAAGTGGTCGCAGTGCGCAATGATATTAAAGCTGGTATTTTAATTTCGCGAGAGGATTTGCTGGCTTTTCTCAACAGTTGGCTGATCAATCATATTCTTAATACAGATCAACGGTTAGCCGTTTTTTTGTTGGCATCTGAACAATATTGTTTAAATAGTCAAGTTTAAACTTTTACTGCCACATAAGGGTATTGATAATTTACAATCTTCAATTGATATTAAATATTGAAAAAACTCTATTCAGCCATAAATTTTAGAATAATTAGGCGTTAGAAATAGTAAATTCGAGGATAAAGCAGTTACAGAGGGATGCGGAATACAAACGAGGAAAATCTTGTACCATATCAGAAAACCGGACGGTGTTCTGATATGGTTTCAGGTCGATTTTAGATCAAACTTTTCAAATCACTGAATGCTTTTTGCGCATTTCTTAATTCTTGTTCAGCTTCTTGCAATGCCGCTTCTTTAGCATGTTTTCTGGCTGCTTTCAGAATGTTATTAGCTCTTGAGCGAGCAACATCAACTTTATCATTAGCATTGATTTCTTTACTTGCATCCGATGCGTCTTTAATAAGATCAGCAACTTGTGCCCCTTCCGTACCGCTAGTTACTGCATCCAGTGCTACTTTAATTTTACCGATTACTATATCAATTGCATCAGCAGGAGCATAGGTAACTCTACCTGCATCAGTTTCAGCCAATACTGAAGTTGAAACAGCACCCATAGAAGCAGCAATTAATAAAGATAGTAAGATTTTTTTTAAGATTTTCATATTGCACTCGTCCTCAAGTTGTTGTTTTTTTAATAAAATTAGCTGTATAACTATTAATATAAATAATAGCTATATACCGATAAATATTCTAACACATTTTGAAGGTTATTAACCATCACTGGGAGGAGAAAAGAGGGATTTCAGCTAATTTTAATGCTGAAACAATCAGGTTGAAATATGACAATATCATCATTTTGTCTGACAGATGTCTTCGTAAAACAAAACTACATAGACCTATCTGATAATCCTAGTTCATGCTAGATTAGGCATTTATAGTTAATGGCCGTTTCACTTTCAGGCGAAGCAAAAAACAGAAGATAAAATTGCGATTATTTTAAATAAATTCATGGATTATATAACTCTATGTTATTGATATTTAATACCTAACTCCCAAGTTGTTCTGTAATATAAAAAAAGTTACTTGGGGAATTATTATTCATCATCCCGCTTAACATCAATGAATATTTCTCCTGCATCATCTTCCGACACAATAAATAATATCGGTGCACAACAAACTGAACAGTCTTCGTAGTATTGCTGCGGCCCGGAACTGGTGTCTACCAATACATCCAAGGATTCTCCGCAATAGGGGCAAACGATAATAATTTCATCTAAATCGTGCATTATTAAACCTTTCTGAGCAAAGCATCCAACCAAGATATGGGTAAAATACGTTTAAGCAATGCAAATAAATACGTTGGAAAAGTAACGTAATACCGCATTTTAGGATGCTTGGCTTCCAGTGCGTGGATAACTTTTTCGGTAACGGCTAAAGCAGGCAAGGTAAAAGGTGCTGCAGCTCCTTCTTTTTGTAAACGTGCTTCCATAATCTTATAAGTTTGATTATGGTAACTGTGCGTTGGATCGATATTTTTTTTGTATAGATCAAAAGAATTCTTTCTAAAGTTGCTTAGAATCGGTCCCGGTTCAATCAAAGAAATATGAATATTAGTACCATAAAGTTCTAAGCGTAAGGTATCAGCTAAGCCTTCCAATGCAAATTTACTGGCATTGTAAGCTCCCCTATATGTCATCGCGACAAGTCCTAAAACGGAACTGTTATAAATAATTCGTCCATGACCTTGTTGACGCATCAAAGGTATGATCAGATTGGTCAGTTCATGAGTGCCAAAAAAATTGGTTTCAAACTGAAACCGAAGCACATCCCGAGTTAAATCCTCAACAGCGCCGGGTTGACCAAAAGCTCCATTGTTAAATAAGGCATCAATTTTTCCATCGGTTAATTGAACGGCCAACTTAACTGCTTGTTGAATGCTGTTGCTGTCAGCTAAGTCCAATTGTAATGCAGTAAAACCCTGCTGTTGTAAGCGTGTCACATCTTCCTGTTTTCTTGCCGTAGCAATGACCTTATGACCGCGTTTTTTTAATTCTACAGCAGTCATGTAACCAATACCGGAAGAACAACCGGTGATTAATAATGTTTTAGATGAATTCATTTAGGCAATTACATGTGATGAGTTAGTTGAATTACTTAACTAATTCCTGTTCAGTAAAATAAAAAGTTTTTCCGCTGCTGCAACTCACTAAAAAGACTAACGCTTTCTTGGTGCTTTTACTATGCAATTCAGATGCTTCAACACGAGTACATAACCCTGTAGCCAGTGCTTTTTCAGCCGCTTCCCTTCTTAATCGTTCAATTTCAGGGAGTCTGTTCTGATAATTTTTAGCGACATCCGGTAATTGGTCGGGAACATAAGGAGGAATAGAAAATGCTGAAAATTTATCGGGGTTATTTTTAATCAGGAACTGATTTTTTGCACTTTCACTCGTTGCTTCTTGTTTTAACAAGGTTTCTTTTCTTAATAACATTTCTTGTTTAAGTTTTTCTTCTAACTCTTGTTTCTCTAAAACCTGCTTTCCTTGATCCGGTTCTTTAGAATCGCCGGTTTTGACATTAATTTGTTCTGTTTTTTGTGCTTGATCACAAGGCTTTGATTGATAATTTGTTTTTCCGGTAAGGTCCGTACATTTGTAAATCTCTGCATAAGCATAAGTAGAAAAAAGACTTCCTAAAATAAGTAACGTAATGCGCATTTTTTTCCTTGGTTGTTCTTTCATATACAACAGTTCGAAAGAATAGTGATAAAAACAAACGGATGAAAAATAATTTTTCATTATAAATCAATCGCTTAAATTAATTAAATAAACGCAATAATATTGTAAGTCATTGTTTTTTTAGAGTATTTGCACAATAGCTTATTATAGCCCAGCTGATAAAGTTGATGTATTTAAATTAATAATAATAAATTAAAAATATTTAAAATCTATTATTACTATTACGTAAGCAATCTGTTGTTGATAACTCAGTTTTAGTAAATTAAATCAATTGCTTGTAATAGATAGCAAGCTGCGTTTAATGTTATCCACATGTTGTGGACAAATTGTGAATAACTTAGGTCTTAGGGATATCCACAACGTCATCCACAGCTTATTAAGAGTTTTTTAACAGATTTACTCTATGTTGTCTTATTCCATAACTGTATAAAATAGGTAGTCGTTTGTTGAAAAAATGATTTACGGACAATATATCTGTTAGACAAAACCTGCCTAATGCTTAATGCATAAGGCTTTTATACGGTATTAAGTTTATTAACCTCATCATGTTAGAACCACTATGTTAGAAAAAAGCGGCAATAAAACTACCGTTCAACCGGCGCTAATTCGTTTGAAAAACTATATTAATCAAGAGATTATAGGTCAGGACGTGCTGGTTGAGCGGATGTTAATCGGTTTATTGGCTGATGGCCATATTCTGGTTGAAGGAGCTCCAGGCTTAGCTAAAACCCGAGCAATCAATGTGCTTAGCAAAGGCATACAAGGCGATTTTCATCGAGTACAGTTCACCCCGGATTTATTGCCTGCTGATTTAACCGGTACTGAAATTTACCGTCCTCAGCAAGGTACGTTTGAATTTCAAAAAGGGCCTTTATTCCATAATTTGATATTGGCCGATGAAATCAACCGATCGCCGGCGAAAGTGCAGGCGGCATTATTGGAAGCGATGGCTGAGCGGCAAATAACAGTTGGGCAGGCGACTTACCCATTGCCGAAATTATTTATGGTAATGGCAACGCAAAATCCAATTGAACAGGAAGGCACTTATCCTCTCCCGGAAGCGCAACTGGATCGTTTTTTACTGCATATAAAAATTGATTACCCGAAACCGGAACATGAAAAAAGCATTTTGCATTTAGCCAGAACGGAAGCGCGTTCCGGCTTGATAAGAAAGGGTGAGCAGTTTGAGCCGCTTGAGCAAAAGACTTTGTTTGCAGCACGTAATGAGGTGTTGGATTTATATATGGCAGAAAGTCTTGAAAACTATTTGTTGCAAATTATTCTGGCTACCCGTAATCCGGCAGCTTATGGACAGGATTTAGCAACTTGGTTGCAATATGGCGCAAGTCCAAGAGCCAGCATTGCGTTAGATCGTTGCTCCAGAGCTAAAGCCTGGTTGGCGCAACGCGATTTTGTCAGCCCGGAAGATATTCAGGATATGGCTTTTGACGTATTGCGGCATCGCTTGATATTGTCTTATGAAGCCGAGGCGGAAGGCATTACCACCGATCATTTTATTAAAGAACTTATTGCCAGAGTTGCTGTACCTTGATGTTTTTTACTAAACAAGCTGATCCGGCTAAGGTCTCAGCCAGTGAATTAGTCTTAGTGACATTAAAATCATTAATCGATTTGGCAAAACCTGCTGTGGGGTTAAATTTAAAGCATTCAGCTATACAGGCAGGGCAAAGTGGCGGTTATGTGTCTCATTTTAAAGGTCGTGGCATGGAGTTTGAAGAAGCCAGGATTTACCAAACGGGCGATGATATACGCAGTATCGATTGGCGGGTAACGGCACGCACCGGAAAAACCCATACCAAGGTATTTCGGGAAGAACGCGAAAGGCCGGTATTTATTTCTGTGGATAATCGTTTCGCGATGCATTTTGCTACCCGAGGCGTTTTTAAATCGGTACTGGCCGCTAAACTTGCCGGGTTACTGGCGTGGGCAGCACAGCATCATGGCGACAGAATCGGCGGGCAGATATTTACCGACATAGCATGCCGGGAATTAAAACCGCAAAATGGCAGACATGCCGTATTGCGGTTTTTAAATGCAATCAGTAATCAAGATGAGATTAATCGGCAGGATCACAAGGTTGTATCCACAATTACTTTGGAACAAGTGTTGGCGAGACTTATTTATCATGCCAGACCTGGAAGTTTAGTTTATATAATTAGTGATTTTCGCGGCATTAACGATCAGGTTGAAAATTATCTGGCAAAGTTGTCTCGACATTGCGAAGTGGTATTGATTTTTGTGTATGACCCATTGGAAAGTCATTTGCCGGAAAAAGGCCGTTATCGTTTTACCGCCAGGGAGGGTGCGTATGCCGCAAGCCTGTCTGGAACAGGCGCGGCGACCGACGGGAAACGTGATGTTGTCATCGATAGCAGCGATCGGCAGCGATTAATAAATTATCGACAACATTTTAACCAACGACTGCATCAGTTGAAGCAGATAGCAAAAAAATTGGGTCTGGTGTTTATTCAATGCAGTACCACTGACGATCCGATACAACGTTTACGATAAATGAATCCTACTCTACTTGATTTAAAAGACATTCATGAACCTGAAGTCATAGGCTGGTGGCCTCCTGCTATCGGCTGGTGGATCTTGGCAGTATTAATTCCATTGCTGATTATTTTTTTTATTTGGCTATATAAAAGACTTACTCGTAAGACTGCAATGAAAACCGCCAACAAAAAATTGACCCAAATTAAACAGGACGCAACGCAGGATAACTATCGGAAATTGTGCGATATTTCGGTACTGGTTAGGCGTGTAGCGATAAGCGTATCGCCCAGATCAAAGTGTGCTGGTTTAATCGGACGGCAATGGCTGGAGTTTCTTGACAGTTCGGTAAAAGCAACGCCGTTTACGAAGGGAATCGGTCAGCTTTTGGCTGATGCACCCTATCGAAAAACGTCGCCTACAGATCAGGAACTTTTCCAATTGATCGATTTATGCGAAGACTGGCTTAAAGCCCAAGCGAAACAAAAATCATGATTTATGTTGAATGGTTCTTTTTATCGATGCTTTTATTTATCTATCGACTGATTCAGGAAAATGTGCTTTTTGAACAGGCATTAAAAATATTGTTGGAGGGAGAAAAAGCATGATTCACTTCGAATGGCCTTGGTTGTTGGCGGCATTACCCTTACCTCTATTAATCCGCTGGTTAGTTCCAACAAATATGCCTGAACAACAGGCGGCATTAAAAGTACCGTTTTTGGAGGACTTTTCCGAAGGTGAAACTCAAATACTTTCTCAAACCCAGCAATGGCCGTTATTGCTGGCAATGATAGCCTGGCTGTTATTCGTTATCGCTTGTACCCGACCGCAATGGTTAGGTGAGCCGATAGAGCAGGCGGTTAGCGGCAGGGATTTAATGTTGGCTGTGGATTTGTCCGGCAGTATGGAAGAGCAGGATTTTTTTATTAATAAGCGGGCTGTTGATCGGCTGACAGCAGCCAAAAGCGTTGCCGGGGATTTTATCAATCGGCGTGTCGGAGACAGGGTGGGTTTAATCCTGTTCGGCACCCAGGCTTATTTGCAGACGCCGTTAACCTTTGATCGAAAAACGGTGATGACTTTGTTAAACGAGGCCGTTATCGGCCTTGCCGGCGATAATACCGCGATAGGCGATGCTATAGGCTTGGCGGTTAAGCGTCTAAAAAACGAGCAAGCTAACAGCCGGGTTTTGGTATTGATGACCGACGGAGCCAATACCGCAGGTGAAGTCTCGCCGTTAAAAGCCGCCGAATTGGCCGCCGCTAATCATTTGAAAATTTACACAATCGGAATAGGCGCAGACGAAATGATTGTGCGAAGTTTTTTTGGCAATCGAAAGGTGAATCCATCCGTCGATCTAGATGAAAAGACGTTGATCAAAATTGCCGAAAGTACTGGAGGTCAATATTATCGAGCCAGAAATACCGACGAATTGAATAATATCTATATGAGATTGGATGAACTGGAACCGGTAAAAAAAGACAAACAATATTTCAGGCCCCGTAGCGAATTGTACTTCTGGCCGTTGTCGCTGGCATTAGGACTGGCGGCGGTTATTGCTTTGTCTAAGGTGCGCTTGTCATGAATATAGCCGAATTCCATTTTATCAGGCCGTATTGGCTTTTGGCCTGTTTGCCTTATCTGGTGATAGTGGCGTTAATGCTCAGAAATAAACTGAGTTCAGGCAACTGGTCGGCAGTATGCGATGCTGAATTATTACCGTATCTGTTGCAAGAAAAGCCGGTCAAGCAAAGCCGTTGGCCGTTAACAGTGGGATCGGTTGCCGCGCTATTGGTAATTACTGCCTTGTCCGGACCAACTTGGGAACGATTGCCGTCACCGGTATTTAGAAATGATTCGGCACTGGTTATTGCGTTGGACTTGTCCCGTTCTATGGATGCCGCAGATATTAAACCCAATCGTTTGATTATGGCGC
>JADHTX010000044.1 GCA_016784875.1 Methylobacter sp. | reverse complement strand
CAGCATGTCCCAAAGCTGCCTAATCAACGTAAAAGGGCTGTTTGACAAGGCATTCCGGCAACCGGCCAGTTGTTGTTGGTACAGTTTTGGATTGGCTTTGCCCCGGTCTCTAAGCGACACTTCCAGTTCGGCCAGACAAGGCGCTATCAAACCTATAACGTTGGGGAAGGATTGTGCAATGCTAAGGCCTTTTGGATCAATATCGACCATCGCCAGCACCGGCAAATCCAGTTGCGCCAACAGTTGCCGCACGGTCTTTTCGCTGTAGTCGTTATCGCCCCGATATAACACCAAGGGATCGGCATATTGATCCGGCAAGTTCAGCCGCATTTTTTCCAGGCGGTCAAAGCAGCGATAATTCTCAACCAGCAGAATGACGTTATGCCCGGTGGCGCTTAGGTCTGATAGCGCCAGGTCAAAATGACCGCAACCCGGTAACGAGCAGGATAGTCCGTTTATTTTCAATGCCGTGCCGGGCAGCGTTTTAATGGCTACGCGGTGCTTTTTAACCGCCTGCCCGGCTATTTTCTCATCCAAAGCAAACCCTAAAGCCTGTTCGCGATTCATGTCCGCAAAATCGGCTAGCGTAGTCAGTTCAAGGTCAATGCCAAGCTCGCCTTTAACTATCGCCAGCAATTCATCCTTATCCTTCTTAATGAGGTTAAGCTTGTTGCCTTGGGTTTGGCCGATGTTGTAATGTTGATGCAAATATTGCCAACTCCGGTTAAACGGAAACGCCTGCACATCAGAACGGATCGCCCGCTCTATCAGGTTTAGCATTTGCTTGTTCATAGTTCAGGCCTACGAAACTGAAGCACAATATCCCGCACTTTTTTGTTGCCTGAAAAACGCCAGCCGACATCGGCCTGAATCAATTCCATGTGCAAGCGTTTATTGCGTTGCTGCCGCCTTAACCATTCATTGAGCACGCAACTCAACCAGATGGAAGGTTCTATGTCATCAACGAAAGCCTGTTGAAAAGCCACCGCCGAGATGGCTTGCCCCTCATTTTTCAAGACGCGCTCGAAATACACCTTCAACTGTTTCCGATACAACGGCAAGTCCAAGGTTTTTTTGTCTGGCAAACTGAAAGACACCGCGTTCAGGCTACGCTGTTTTTGTTTGGCCAGCATGACTTCGCTATCGATGCGGATTTTTTGCGCTATATCGACAAGCTCTTCTTCCAGGCCGTGATCCAAGGGGTCGGCATAGGCAAACAAGGCCAATGGCTTGATCTGGTTCCAATGTTCGGGAATGGTGTCGCGCTCGCTCCAGTCCTGCGGCTGATAATTCTGGTTTTGTTGCAGGAAGAAGGCAAAGCCTTGCACCAGTTGAGCCCTCGCCTCGATTTGCCTGAGTTCAAACAGGAAAACTTTTAAGGTGTCGAGAATGTCCTGCAAGCGCTGCTGATAAACCGGGAGCTTGCGAATCAACTGTTGATCCAGCAAGTCGTATATCAGCGGCTGATCTTCAACCATTTCCAATAAAGACTCCGGTTGCAGCGCGGTGATGGCATTCACCAATTTTTCCAGCCGGGAAATATAAAAGGTGTTCTGTTTTTGTTTTTCTGCCAGGGTGCGTACATTGGCGAAGCGACTGTTCACCAGCATCGATAAATAGCGGGTATTTTCTTCCAAGGTATCGGACAAGTCGAAAACCAGACGTTCGATTTCGGCAAAATAATTATCGCAATCGCCTGCCCGGTTTTGGATTTCGGCATCCTGATACAGGCTGATTTGTTGTTCCAGCGTTTCGATCCAACCGGCCAAGTCGGTATCCAGTCGCCGAACCCGGTCGCTGCTTAAGGCGCTGTCCAAAAACTGAGCCATCCGCCCGGCGATACGATAACCGTCCGCACTATGGTTAACCAGCACCTTCAACTGCTTGAGCTGGTTAAGCACCCGCTGGTTTTGGTTGTCCCTGTAAACGACCCCGTTAAAATACGCCTCGGCAAGCAACTCGCTATGGTTCGCCAAGGCTTTAAATAATCGTTCCAAACCTTGGTGCGACTGGCTCAAAACAGGCTCTCCTGAATCACATCGGTTTCGCCCTGCTCTACCGGGATTTGTTCGTTTTCCTGAATAAACTGCAAGGCCTGATAAAAATAATCGAGCTTGCCGGTAACTTGATAAATCAGCGTGTCGCGATTGGCTAGGTGCAGATAATTCCATTTTTGCAGGGTGCTCAACAGCTTTTCCAAGCGACCTTTTACCGAGTCGTCACTACTGGTAAAGTCCTTGAACTTTGCAAAGGTCTGCAAGCGGTCGGCCAAGGCCTGGTTTTGTTCGATGACTTGCAGCAAACCGGAAAAGCTCAGCGTGTCGCCCGGCGATAATGCGGCATCCTGATTCAAGCAGGACATCATCATGTCCAGCCATTCGACCACCGGCTGCAACTCGATGCGGAACTGCTGAAAGACTTTGCGGATGTCGCTACGGGCATTATTGTCTACGCTTCGATAAGCCGCATAAAAGGCCAGCCGGTTTTGGGTACTGGACAAGCGGTAATCCAGCCGCGTTAAAAAACCATCCACTTGGGCTGCATTTTCCGGGTCTTGCAAATAACGAAAACCGGCCTCATCGCTGACTTCGCAAATAAACTCGCCTTGCAGCAAGCGCTTTAGTAATTGATCAAACATATTCTGCCGCCGTCAAAGGTTCCAGCGTTGACAAATAATCCTCGTCCACATCCATTTCTATCAGCTCCCGATAGCCGAACACCTGATAACGATTTTTAAACAGCCTTAACACTTCGGGATCGGGATCGGGAAAAGCCGAAAATAAGGTAATCCGGTTTTTAGTCAGCATTTCCACCAACACTTCAATATTCATCTGATGCAGTTCTTTCAGTTCATCCATCGGCCAGATGATATTTAAGGGCTGCTCTTTACGGATCATATTCACCAATGCGATAAAAAACACGCATAAAATCAGGTAGGACAAGCCGTGGCTGGAAATCTGCCGCAAGTCCTCGGCATGGGTAGCGCGCTTGCTGCGGCCATTTTCGGTGACGATGATTTCCAGCTCCAGCAAATTGACCAGCTTCATCTCTACCCGGCCCTTGCCGTGCAATTGCTCCGACACCAGCCTGACAATATCGGCAAATTCTTGACTGGGCAGTTGTCCGTCATTGGTTCGGCTCCAATCATCGTAATTTTTGGTAAAGCGGACGATTTGCTCCCAGTAACCCAGCGTCGTTACTTTGGAGGTTAACCGCCCTTCGATGCGCTCGATTTTCTCAAAACGGATATTGCCATCGATATTCGCCGCCAAACGGCGCGACAAGGAATCGATGCCCCGGTCAAAGCACTCCAATGCTTGCTGATAATTTTTGATCGCATAACCGAAAAGTTTCGCCTGACTCATCAGCCAACTTCTAGCGCTATCGGCTTCAGTCGCATACCAAGCCTGAATCCGGCCCAGCCAAGCCAGTTCATCGCTATCAAAGCCAAGTTCGTCTTCGACGCGTGCATAGTAGCGGCCTGGATGCGTGCCGGGAAAACGCGCCAACACCTGTTTTAAATGGCGGATCAGCCCGGCTAAATCTTTGCGCAGATTTTTATGTCGCTCGGTTAGCTTGCGGTAATCGGCCTGCAATAAGGCTAAGGTGTGGGCATTATCGAAACTGGCCTGCTCAGTGCTGTGCCTGACATAGCCTGATAATTCAGCCAGCAAATTGCTGATCGCGCCGATTTCTTTGTCCAGCTTTTTCAGCTTGACCGAAATTTGCTCCAGCTCCATTTTTAAAGCGCTACGGCGTTGCTGCATCTCGGCTTTTTCAGTTTCGTACCGGCTTTGCAGCTGCTTGAGTTTAGCCTCGGTTTCTCGGACTCTACCCGCCAAGCCGTCATATAAAGACCAGTCTTTATCCAGCCAACGCTGATAATCCTTAACCAGCTGATCGGCCTGTTCTGCAGCTTTTAGCTCGTCTGCCAATCGGCTGATTTTGGCTTCCAAGTCCGTTAAGGTGGCGGTGTCGACTTTTCTGTCCTGCAAACTCTGAATTCGTTGCTGTTCCAGCTGCGCCAATTCGCTGCCTTGTTGTTGATTAAGCTGATTAACCAACTGCTGGATTTGTTCGACTTGTAACAATACATCATCAGCCAGCTGTTGGATTTTGTCGGCAAGCGCCTGATTTACTTTCTGTATATCGTCTGCCAATTGCTGCTTAAGGGCTTGCAGGCGCTTTTGGCTTAAGCTGAGTTGTTCGTCCAGATGATTTTTTTCCTGCTCGAGCTGGGTCTTGCGCTCTTTTTTACTGCGCTCAATTTGCAGTTTTAACGAATGTAATTCTTCATTGAGGCCGTTTGACCGGGTTTGTAATTGACCGGCCTTAAAATCCGCCTCTTTACTTTGTTTTTCCAGGCCGTCGGCGTTCTTTTTCAATTCATCTAATTGTTCAGCGCTTTTTGTCTGCACCATTTCCAACTGAGCCAATTGGTTACGGGCATCACTGAGCAAAACACGAATTTTTTGTTCATCGGCGGCATGGTCGGCCTGCAAATTATCCAAGTTTAAGCTCAGTCCGTAAAAACTCTGTTCCAAGGCTTGGGCTGCCGGCTCCAAGTCATCCCTTAACAACAATTCCGGTTTTATCACCTTGGCTATATTGTTTATCCAATCCGGCTGATGTTCGCGCAAATAGCCCAACAAGGTATCCGGGTTGGCATCCAGTTGCTTTTGCAGTTGCTCGCTTGCCTCTTGTATGCGCTGTTTTTCTTCTTCCTGTTTGCGTTTTTCACTCAGTACGTCTTCGATCTGCGCTTGATTGTTTTTAGTTTCGGCTTCAATGGTTCTAGCCATTTTTCCGGCTTCTTCTTTTTGCCGACCGATAAGATTCAGCTGCTCCAACTTGGCTTCCCGGTTTTCTATCAAAGCCTGGTCGGGTTGGATTTGGGCAATCTGGCCGATTAATGCGCCTAAATCCCCCTGTAATTTTAATTGCTGTTCGTGCAGCGCCTCCTCTTGTTGGCGACTCGCCGCTCTGAGCGACTCTCTAGCTTGCTCCGCATCCTGATTGGCGGCAGCCTTAGCTTCGGCGGCCTTTTGCTGTAGGTCTCTTTTACTGAGCTCATAGCCATGTTGCTGATCGGCAAAATAGCGTTCTTTTTCGGCTTTCAAGCGTTTAAATTCGGCTTCTATGTCCTGCACATCGGACATTAACTGTTGATGGTTACCCCTCTCCCTGGCTAAGCTGTCCTTGATCTGTGCCAGCCGGGCAACCAGCTGTTTTTTGTCCTGTATATTTTGTTTTTCCCAATCGGCTTTTTCATCTTCCACGGTTTTTTGTTGTTTCTGGGCCTGTATCAAATCAGCTTTGATAGCCGCTAATTCCGATGCAAGCGCCTGCTCCCGTGTTTCCCAGTCATTTTTGAGTTGTTCCAATTGCCGATTACAGGCATCTCCGGCTTCCTGCTGCTGTTGCAGGCCCTGTTGATTTTGATTGCGCAAACATTGCAAACGGTACTGGAGTTCGCCCAATCCTTGCCCAACTTGCAGCAACTCGTTTTCCAACTGATTAAGCCGCTCAATTTTATCCCGTTCCGCCTCGACATCCTGATAGGCACGGTATTCCTTATGCCAATCGTCCAGGGTTTCCATTTTCAATTCCAAAGCCAGCGAATCGCGATTTTCTTCAATACAGTTCACCAGCATTTCGCGCAAGTCGGCAAAATCGGTGGAACGCATAAACATGCCGGTGACGATTTTTTCTATGTCTTTAAGCCGATGCCCTGAACTGCCGTCGCAAAAACTGTAACGCGCCACCAAATTACGCAGCTCCTGGCCTTTCTTATGCGGTAAATTCTGGATCACCGTGCGGTAATCGCTGCAAGCGGTAAGCTGGTCGCTACAATTAATATGCTTTTTACTGAAATGTTTGCGCAAATCCCGGCAAGAAACCGGGTAATGCGAACCATCCCGAAGGGTTTCGATAAAATCGTCCTTGTTAAAGCCCTTATCGACAAAACGATAACACAGCCCTTCTTCATTGGGCGACGCATACATCAGTACCATGCAGGTTTGCTCATGGCGCTGATATTCAAAAATTATATACGACGACTCGTTAGGCAGATAATGCTTGGCAAAGCTGTCGGTCACCCGACTTTTCGGCACTAGCCGCCCTGGTCGTTCGCCGAAAAATAACGGTACTAATCTCAATAACGTAGTTTTACCGGCACCATTTACGCCGTTAAGATTAGTATGCCCGTCCAGGCGAACTTCGACTAATTCACCGGATTTGTATGAATCAATAAGGATTAAGCGATTTAATGAGTACATTTTAATTTTCTATCGATTGATTTTCAGGCGGTAATCGGTACTTGGCAAATAGGGTGAACAACTCCCTACAACCCTGTTCAGAGGGATATTTTGATTTTTGAGAGAGTGATTGTGATTTTACAATTTTAAAACGATGAAATCCCTACTTTCACAGTACAGTTTAACCCGCATTGTACGCCAGTCGGAAAACTCAACAAAACGCATGATCCTAAAAATCTCAGTTCATCACAGTGGCACGAAGAACACAGAGTAAAATCATTGGCTTGAAAAAACATCCCTACACCCGTCAATTGAGCGACTGATAAACTCCAGCACCTTGATTCTCTATGAACTCCGTGATTAAGCGCTGATTGATTTATACTTCGCACGGTTACGGTTGAGGAAATGATAGCGAGTTGATTTTTGTCGATAGCAAGACGCTGAAACAGGCGCATAGCAAGCTATGAAACTGTTTCAGCAACGCGGCTATCGGCATAAAATCAGCCGCTAGGAATCCGCAACCGTGGCCGGGCGAAGTATAGGATAATCGAACCGCTTATGCCCCCTGAAACGGGCCTGCATACGATTTTATTTCACCTGTCTATAGGGAAAGTGCCGCCTGCTGAAGCGAAAGCTTTGCCTGCCGTTTAGGCAAACCAGCTTTTTGTTCGCTTGCAAAATCCCACCAGAGCCAGCATCAACGGCACTTCAATCAAAACACCGACGACTGTAGCCAAGGCGGCGCCTGACGACAAACCAAACAACATCACGGCGGTTGCTATAGCGACTTCAAAATGGTTCGATGCCCCAATCATTGCCGAAGGCGCGGCATCTTCATACGAAAAACCCCAATATTTAGCCGCCACGTAAGTAATTGCGAATATGGTTAGCGTCTGTATCGTCAATGGAATCGCAATCCAAAGAATGGTTAAAGGATTCGCGGTAATGACTTCGCCTTTAAATGAAAACAGCAAGATTAAGGTTAACAGCAAGGCGACGATGGTAATCGGAGTCAGCAAGTGTAAAAACTTTTGTTCGAACCATGCCTGACCTTTATGTGCAATCAACCATTTTCTGGAAAAAAATCCGGCGAATAACGGTAAGGCAACATAAATTCCGATGGACAATAACAAGGCTTGCCAGGGAACCGGTAATTGGCCGACGCCCAACAAGAATCCGCCAATCACTCCGTATAATACCAACATGACTAATGAGTTAATTGCAACCATAGCCAAAGTATGACCATCGTTACCTTTAGCTAAATAGCCCCAGACCAATACCATTGCCGTACACGGCGCCGCACCCAGCAGGATGCAACCGGCCAGATAACTGCGCCATAACGGCACTGCCAGCATTTTTACGCCTTCTTGCAAAATGACGGTACCCGATCCATATTCGCTGCCTACGGGGAGATCTAAGCCAAAAGGCATCTTGACCAAATCGAGCGCATCCTCGCCGATAAACCGGCGAAATAACAGTCCCAGAAAAACATAGCCGATGATGTACATGGTAAAGGGCTTGATTGCCCAATTGATCGCCAGCGTCAGGGTAACGGGTTTAATGCTTTTGCCCGCCTTCACCACCTCGGTAAAATCGATTTTAACCATGATGGGGTACATCATAAAAAACAGACAGATTGCGATAGGGATGGAAATGACCGGAGTGTCGTTGACATTAATGCTCATGCCGTCCAGGGTTTCGGCAAATTCCGGCGCATAAGCGCCCAGCAGGATTCCCGCTGCTATGCACAAACCCACCCAAAGTGTTAGATACCGTTCGAAAAATCCTATATCAAAGGTCTTGCCGTTCATTTTTGAGCGCCTATATCATTTAACGCTTTTTCCGCCTCCGCTTTGGTCATATCCTCCAGCGGTAAGGCCAACATTTTATTAATTCTGGCTAGCAACGCGTCATAGGTTGCCTCAAAAGCCGCTTCAACCTGTTCCGTACTGCCGGTGACATGGGCAGGATCGGGCAACCCCCAGTGCGCCCGAATCACATGCTTAAGATAAACGGGGCACACTTCTCCGGCCGCGCTATCGCAAACGGTAATGGCTATATCGATGTCTTTGTCGTCGAATTCATCCCAGGATTGACTGGTAAACCCCTCGGTCGGAATGCCGTGACGGGCTAAGGTCGCCAGCGCATTGGGATTGACCTTGCCGGTCGGATGGCTGCCGGCTGAAAAAGCCCTGAATCGGCCGCCGCTCAGATGATTTATCAATGCCTCGCCCAAAACACTTCGACAAGAATTTCCCGTACACAAAATCAAAACATTTAGCATGGCTTGCTCCTAACTTTTATATATTCGATTAAACGAATATTATATGACAAAACATTCAGCCGCAATACTTTATCAATACAGGCAAGAATTTTCAGCATGGAGAAAGATCAAGCGGTTCAAGTGGAAATTAGCCCTCGGAACAGCGCTTCTTAAGTAATCGCTATTGTTGAATGACTACAACATGGGGCGAGCGCCCATGGCTTGTAACCGGCCGGTGTCATTTTGTTGCTTGGCATTGGTCGCAAACTGTTTGACAGTAATATCTAAAACTTCGAATACCCAGGTCGGCAATTCCGGGTTGATTTGATAATACACCCACTGCCCTTCGCGACTGTCCAGCAGCAGATTGCTTTGTCGCAATTGCGCAAGGTGCCGTGAGATTTTAGGCTGCAACAAATCCAGCGCATGGGTTAACTCGCAGACACAGAGCCTGCCTTCTTTATGCAACAAAACCACGCAACGCAAGCGGGTCTCATCGGACAGACATTTAAATAAGGTTGTCGGCGTCATAATGTATAGGGCTAGCCTAATTTAAAGCCGACGAAAAAGCCGCCAACTCCACTGGCTCCCTTGCTGGTAATACTGGTTAGTCGGTCAATCAGAAAACCGCCGGAATTTTTTGCAACTTCCGTCGCGGCACTGGCGGCATGCTGCAACTTTTCATCGGTTATATCGATCACATCGTAATACTCCCCGACAAACAACAGTACGATTGTTGCTCCCCCCAAAAATAATGCCGTACGCAACATTTTTTTAGCAAAATAACCAACCGCTAATCCGATAACAAACGGTGCGCCGACATTACCAACTAAAAAAGTCGAAGAAAAAATGTCGCTAGAAGAGCCTGCTTCTACTGGATGGGTGTTCATGATTCTGAGTTTCCGCTGTTGAGTTTATTGAAAATAGTACGTTGGATTAACTGAGCTACGAAGCCTAGGACTGCACATTGCTTAGCCTATATTTCGACTCTAAAAGCCGTATTTGTTCATATTGGTTAATACTATAATTGAACGACTTATTGGTTCTGCCGTTCATTTTACCACCAATCTTAATCACCTAATAAGGCAAAGCCATACTAGCAACACATAAAGAATCGCCTGCTCGGCTAGATTTTAAATGCCGACGCTCATCAAAAAATATCAGCCCCGGTTTATAGATTAAGGGTACAATATTTTTCAATTACCACCATAAAATTCCAGCTAAATCTTTAGGTTGGACGTGAGCATTATGTATTCAGTTGAAGTTTTTCCATGGAATAAAAATTTCGAGGTCGGAGTACCGCTGATCGATGAACAGCACCAAAAACTGGTTGAGCTGTTAAATGTACTCGCTGGTCATCTGGCCTATCAATCTGACATACCTACATTAAACAACGTTTTCAACGATTTGGCTGAGTACGCCATATACCATTTTCAGGCAGAAGAAGCCATTTGGCATTCGTTCTTCCCCGAAGATGCCTGGGAATTAAAACATAAAGATGACCACAGGAGGTTCCTCAGTACCGTAAACAGAATAATGAGTGAAAAAACCACTAGGCCGCTTGATCAAGTGATTGAGGAGATTCTCACCTTTCTGACCCAATGGCTGGCCTTTCATATTCTGGATACCGACATGCGCATGGCCAAGGTCGTATTGGCGGTTCAATCGGGTATACCGCTAGATCAGGCTAAGGCTCAAGCTGATCAAGAAATGAGCGGGGCCATGAAACAACTGATCGAAACCATGCTTTCAATGTTCGATCTGCTTTCTGCCCGGGCCATGCAGCTGGCAAAAGAGGTCATTGATCGCCAGAAGGCCGAACAAGTCAGTCAGGATGCTCTTGATCGTCTTCAGAAAATTGCCAGCCAAGTACCGGGGCTGGTATTCCAGTTTCAGCTATTTCCCGATGGACGTTCCTGTATTCCGTACGCCAATGAAGCTATACGCACAATTTACCGGGTCAGCCCGGAAGAGGTCAGTGAAGATGCGTCTAAGATACTTGATGCTTTGCATCCCGAAGATTTAGAATCCTTCAAGACTTCTTTTAGAATATCGGCGCAAGACTTAACGCCATGGTGTCAAGAATATCGTTTGAAGTTCGACGACACCCCGGTTTGTTGGCTATACGGCAATGCACTACCTCAAAAGCAGACAGACGGTTCGGTAATTTGGCACGGATTTATTACCGACATCACTGACCAAAAACAAAATGAAGTCGACCTTCGCATCGCCGCCACCGCCTTTGAATTACAAGATGCAATGCTGGTCACCGATGCAAACAATGTCATTCTCAAAGTCAATCAGGCATTTACCCGAATCACCGGCTACAGCTCCAGAGAAGTTATTGGTAAAAAACCCAATTTGCTTAGCT
Source organism: Methylobacter sp. (assembly GCA_016784875.1). Lineage (GTDB taxonomy): Bacteria > Pseudomonadota > Gammaproteobacteria > Methylococcales > Methylomonadaceae > Methylobacter_A. Next base: position 3,787 of record JADHTX010000044.1, on the reverse strand, counting down.
CGGGACAGCATGACAATGCTTTTTATGCCGCAATGTGGGACAGCATTAATCGTACCGACGCATGGCAGGGTGAAATATGGAACCGCCGTAAAAACGGCGAGGTATACCCGGAATGGCTTATTGTCACGGCGGTTAAAGATACCGACAACAACAATGCACAGGTCAACCATTATGTTGCTTCTTTCTCCGATATTACCTCACGCAAGGCCGCTGAAGAAGAGATCAAGCAGCTGGCCTTTTACGACCCGCTCACCAAACTGCCCAACCGTCGTTTACTACTGGAACGATTGAAACACAGCATTGAAGTAGAACGACGCGAAGGCAAGCGCTTGGCATTGTTAATGCTCGACTTGGATCGTTTTAAAGCCGTCAACGATAGTCTTGGGCATTCTGCTGGAGACGAATTATTACAACAAGTTGCAATGCGCATATCGACTCGATTGCGTGACGTAGACATGGTCGCGCGTTTAGGCGGTGATGAATTTATCGTCTTGCTGGAAGATATTTCACATGCTGAAGATGCAGCACGGGTAGCTGAACAAATTATTCTCGTTTTAAGCAAACCCTTTCAACTCGTTCAAAGCAACGATGTACAAATTGGCGCCAGTATCGGTATCAGTCTGTATCCGGAACACGGCGCCAGCTATGAAATACTGATGGATCACGCCGATGCCGCATTGTATCAAGCCAAAGATCAAGGGCGCGGCTGCTACTCTTATTTTTCTAAAGACCAGACACTCGCAGCTCGCGAACGCATTGCCCTGGAAACGCGGCTGCGCCGGGCGATTGAGCAACAGGAACTGCGTGTTTTCTACCAGCCGCAGGTGGATATTGCCAGTGGCCGCATTGTCGGCGCCGAAGCCTTGGTACGTTGGCAAGACCCGACAGAAGGATTGATCCCGCCGTTACGCTTTATCCCAATAGCCGAGGAAACGGGCCTTATTTTGGAAATTGGCGCATGGGTGTTGCGAGAGACTTGCCGACAAGGCCGTCTTTGGTTAGATGCGGGATTGCCGCCACTAACCTTGGCAGTCAACGTCTCCCCCCAGCAATTCCGACGCGGAGACATTTGCGACTTGGTTGCTACTTGCTTAAGCGATTCAGGATTTCCAGCCGAGTTTTTGGAATTAGAAATGACTGAAAGCGGACTGATGGAGAATCAGGATCATGTTTTGGAGCTTTTAAACTTGCTTCGCGCTCAAGGCATCCGTCTTGCCATTGATGACTTTGGTACCGGCTTTTCGTCTCTCGCTTATCTGAAACACTTTCCGCTGGATGTACTGAAAATCGACAAAAGTTTTATTGACGATATTCCGCACTTGCAAGACGACATGGAAATTGCCTCCACTATTATTGCAATGGGACATATTCTGGGCTTTAAAGTTTTAGCGGAAGGCGTAGAAACAGAAGCACAACTGGATTTCTTACGAAAACAAAATTGCGACTCGTATCAAGGTTACATCAAAAGCCCTCCCGTACCGGCGGAAGCGTTCATTGAGCTGTTACGGGATCAGGCGCCTGATATTTTACGCAATAACTAAGAGACGTTGACCGCAAAGACACGAAGAAAAAACCAAAATAAAACTTCGTGTCTTTGTCTGGATATACCTTAAGCGGAAGGTGTTAAAGTCCGCTTACAGGTACTTAACTTCCGGCTTACCTTCGGACTCAACCACTTCGCCGATAGTGATCACCGTTTCCCCTAACTGGGTAAGCGTCTCTAGCGTCGACCGCTCATCTTCTGCGGCCACACAAACTATCATGCCGATGCCGCAATTAAAAGTGACCAACATATCCGCTTGCGAAACATTGCCTTTTTCCTGCAACCATTTGAAAATCGATGGAAACTCCCAGGAATTAAGGTCGATATGGGCATCGGTACCTGCTGGAAGGACACGCGGCAGATTTTCGGTTAAACCGCCGCCGGTAATATGGGCAAGCGCGTGTACCGGCACTTTATCCAGCAGCGACAACAACGACTTAACATAGATTCTGGTTGGCTCCAGTAAGGCCGAACCTAACGGTTGACCATTGAAAGTATCCGTTAACGCACTTTGACTGTGGGCAATAATTTTCCTGATTAACGAATAGCCGTTAGAATGCGGACCGGATGATGCAATCCCAATCAGCTTATCGCCGACGCTGACTTTACTGCCGTCGAGCACTTTGCTTTTTTCCACGATGCCGACGCAAAAACCCGCCAAATCATACTCGCCATCAGCATACATACCCGGCATTTCTGCGGTTTCGCCGCCGACCAGCGCCGCACCCGATAATTCACAACCTTTGCCGATGCCTTCTACGACCGACGCCGCAGTATCGACGTCCAGTTTGCCGGTGGCAAAGTAATCAAGGAAAAATAAAGGCTCCGCTCCCTGAACGATAATATCATTAACACACATGGCAACGAGATCGATACCGATAGTATGATGAATATCCAATTCATTGGCCAGTTTTAACTTAGTACCTACGCCATCGGTGCCGGAAACCAAAATCGGATGTTGATAACGCTCCAACGGTAATTCAAACATAGAACCGAAGCCGCCCAAACCGGCCATAACTCCCGCTGTACGCGTTCTGGCGGCAATAGGCTTAATGCGTTCGACCAGTGCATTACCGGCCTCAATGTCAACGCCGGCACTTTTATAGTTCAAGCTTTCTTGATTTTGTTCGCTCAATGTTGTGTTCTCTTGCTAAAATTTAAACTACCGATATTGTACAAGACATCATCGGTTTTGTCTGAAGGATATAAATGTGCGTGGATTTTATCTATCAGATATTTATGTAACGTTTGCATGACCGTTGCGGCAAGTTGAATAATAATTAACGTAATTCCTTAAGTAGCAAGGAACCAAGCGAAATAACCCATAGCAACACAAATCTTTTTTGAGGAGTCAATATGAAAGTAACCAAAACATTTAGCCCCATACTGTTTATTGTCGCGGCATTATTTACCAACACAGTTTGCGCCTATGATCCAGGCCAAACCGAAATAGCCTGCAAAAAACCTCACTTTAGAGACTTTTCTCTCCCTATCTATAGTGAACCCGATAAAATCGAGGTTGCACCGGAATCAACATTTTCCTTTATGCTCTCACCTTGGACTGATCCAAACACCATAAAATTAAATGCTAAAAATCAAGACATCGACTTTACCGTTGAAAGCAACAGCAGCTTTCACCGGGTTAAAGCAAAGTTGCCCGCCGATTTCAATGGTAAGTTTGTCAGGATTAACAGCAACGCCAAGGCGCTATTAGGATGTTCCGAAAAGATTGGCTGGCTGATTAAAGTTGCCGATCAATAAACTACTTTGTCGCTCTTTTCAGCCCAAACATTAAACGGCTGTATCGCATTCGGCAGATTGAGATGCAGCATAGCGATGCTTCGCTGATGCGGCAAAACAGAAATTTCGTCATAAATAAAGCTGTCGTCAAAATTGGCGGCAGCGGCATCATGCCGACTGCATGCATAATAGACTTTTGCAAGTCTCGCCCAGTAAATTGCCCCTAAGCACATAGGACAGGGTTCACAGCTGGAATATAAAATGCAGCCCGGTAACTGGAAGTCATTCAGCTTTTTACAAGCAAGGCGTATAGCCATCACTTCGGCATGAGCGGTAGGGTCCATGTTGCTTGTAACCTTGTTACCGCTGACGGCAATCAACTGGTTATCTTTTACGATAAGCGCACCATAAGGACCGCCCTGCCCTGACTTGGCATTTTCCACGGCCAAGTCGATGGCTTGCTGTAAAAATATCTTATGCATCTATAAACCTAATGGATTGTTA
>JADHTX010000043.1 GCA_016784875.1 Methylobacter sp. | reverse complement strand
AGCAAAATACCGTTGAATCGTATAGAGGACTTACTAGGAAGGGGGCATGCACTGGCATTAGCGATGGAAAAATGGCAACGGGCAGGGATATGGGTATTGACAAGATCGGATGAAGACTATCCAAGACGCTTGAAACAGCGTCTGAGAAATGATGCGCCACCTTTTTTGTTTGGTGTCGGTAACTCGCGATTGCTCAATAATGGCGGAATTGCGGTAGTCGGCTCCAGACAGGTGAACGAAGAAAACCTGCAATATGCTGATGCACTTGGTGCCAAGGCTGCTCTGGCTGGTGTGAGTGTTGTATCGGGAGGAGCCAAAGGTATTGATGAGGCGGCGATGTCAGGAGCATTAACTGTTGAAGGCACCGTAATTGGCGTACTTGCTGACAGTTTGTTAAAAGCGGCAACTGCCCAAAAATGGCGTAACGGCTTATTGAATAATAATTTGGTTCTGGTTTCCCCATTTTATCCAGAAGCTGGATTCACTGTCGGTAACGCGATGGCACGGAACAAGTATGTTTACTGCTTATCCGATGTTGCTGTTGTGGTGCATTCCGGCAGGAGTGGCGGAACCTGGAATGGCGCGATTGAGAATCTTAAGAAAGGTTGGGTCCCTGTTTGGGTGAAGCCAAACAGGGACGCAGAAGCCGGTAATGAAGCTATAGTCAATCAGGGAGGGCAATGGTGTGAAAACATTATTGAACGTCTTGATGTAAGCAGCTTGTTTATGAGCAGCCAGAATGTGGTGAGTCAAGCGGACGCGTTATTACCACCCGACAAAGAACAGCAAGTGGAAAGCGCTTTAAAGGGTAGCGATGCCAAACCTTATGGATCCTCGGAGAAATTGCCTGCTATCCATGTGAAAGCGAAAGTCAGCAATGACTCTGGGCACGCAAAATCACAAATTGGCTTTTACCAGCTTTTTTTACAGGAAGTGGAACTGGTTTGTTTTGGTGATGCTAAAAGTATCGATGAAATTTCTGAATGTATGAAGCTTCACAAGCTACAGGTTCGTAATTGGCTGGAACAAGCGCAGAATGAAGGCGTAATCAAAAAACTGGAGAAACCGGTTCGATACCAGTGGAATGGAAGCTCTGTGGAACCAAAGCAACAATGCTTGTTTTAAGTCGGTTATATGGCTTATTTCTGGCATCACTCCACGAACTGTATCAGTTCGAACTTGTCCTCGTCGGTTTAGGCAATTCCAAAAACGGGTGAAAATAGACGAATTGAGGTTGAAAAAATTACCGTAGAAGTCGAAGTTGTCAGGCAAAAAGGCTTTTATTTCGTTCTCGCAGAGGAGTGATGAAATTAGCATAAAAACGACACCAATAGGATTAAACAATGACCACCATAATTCTTGACGAACAACTCGACAGACAATTTAGCCAGCTGGCTAAACAAGGGCATATCTCTATAGACCAAGCCGTTAATGATGCCTTGCGCGAATATTTAGCCGATTACAGCGATGCGCTACATGCAGAAGAAGCGTTGGATGAACTCGGAAATAATGAAGACGAGTTGATTGGCTGGAATGAGGCTAAAAAAAGCCTTTATGAGTAAATGGCGAGTCAAGTTAAAGGGCAGTGCGGCTAAATCGTTAAAATCACTCGATACCGGTACAAAGCAGCGAATAGAACGGTTTATCGACCGGCTTATTGAAACCGATAATCCCCGTTCGCACGGCAAGGCGCTGCAAGGAAAGCGATATGAGGGATTATGGCATTATCGAATTGGAGATTATCGGTTGATTTGTCAGATAAAAGACGACGAGTTAATCATCTTGCTGTTGGAAATTGGACACCGGAGAGACATTTATAAATAATCCATCATAACGTAGTAACCGTTTCCAAATACGACAGCCAAGAACATAGCCGCTCTCTTAAAAGCCCAATACTATGTTAATATTAGCATCTTGGATTTTTTATCGCCGCACTAATGACTCATCCGTCTCCCCCCGCTCAATTAATCGACCGCTTCGGCAGAACCGTTGATTATTTGAGAATCTCGATTACCGACCGTTGTGATTTCCGCTGCCTGTATTGTATGGCTGAAGACATGACCTTCTTGCCGCGTGCGCAGGTTTTAACGCTGGAAGAGATTTATACGCTGGCGCAAGCCTTCGCCGAATTGGGCGTGAAAAAAATTAGGATCACCGGCGGCGAGCCTTTGGTCAGAAAAGGTGCGTTGGGGTTACTGCAAAATATCGGCCGTATCGAAAGCCTGAATGAGCTGGTGATAACGACTAACGGCTCCCAGCTTGAAACGATGGCGGCGCCTCTAAAAGAAGCGGGCGTCAAGCGCGTCAATATCAGCCTGGACACGCTGGATGCCGACAAGTTTAAGGCGATAACCCGAACCGGGGATTTGCACCAAGTGCTTAGAGGTATTCAGGCTGCCAAGACGGCAGGATTTGAGCGGATCAAAATCAATGCGGTCATTCTTAAGGATAGAAATCATCAGGAAGTGAGCGACCTAGTTCGGTTTGCGGTCGATAACGGCATCGATATCAGCTTTATCGAGGAAATGCCGTTGGGTGTGGTCAGTCAGCATGACCGGGCGGACGCTTATTATTCCAGCGATTTGATCAAGGCCGATTTGGCGAAGAATTTTTCTTTGCTCGCCACGCCTGAAAAAACCGGCGGGCCGTCGAATTACTTTAATGTTGCCGACACACAAACCCGGGTCGGTTTTATTTCTCCGCACAGCGAGAATTTTTGCAGCACCTGCAACCGGGTGCGCCTGACCGTTGAAGGGCGTTTGCTGTTATGCCTTGGCAATGAGCATTCGGTCGATTTAAAGCAAGTTATCCGGGCTAATCCGGGCGACATGGCGGTGCTGAAACAGGCTATTGTCGAGGCAATGCTGATTAAGCCGGAAAAGCACGAATTTAATATCAACGAGCAGCCGGTTATATTGCGTTATATGAGTATGACGGGGGGCTAAAGCTCCTTTCTCTGTCGTTTCCTACTTCAACATCATGATCTTTCGATCTTGATCGATTTTTTTACCAGAGGTTCTAAATGTCTTTCGCCCAACTCGGTTTAGCCGAGGAACTCCTTAAAGCCGTAGCCGATCAAAGCTATGTCACGCCTACACCGGTACAACAAAAAGCCATTCCTCTGATTCTTGAAGGCAAGGATGTGTTGGCCGGCGCGCAAACCGGCACCGGAAAAACCGCCAGTTTTACCTTGCCGTTATTGCAGCGATTGGCCGAAAATCATGATCCGCATCAAAAGCCGCGCCGTGTCCGTGCGTTGATTTTGGTGCCGACCCGTGAATTGGCCGCGCAGGTGTATGAAAGCGTAAAAACTTATGGTGCGCATTTGCCGTTCCACGCCGAATCGGTAGTCGGCGGTGCAAGTATTGGCATCCAGACCCGTCAATTGCGCCGGGGGTGCGACATTGTGGTGGCTACGCCTGGGCGCTTGATCGACCATGTACAGCAACGCAATATCAATCTGTCTAACGTGGAAATGCTGGTGCTGGATGAGGCGGACCGCATGCTCGATATGGGCTTTTTGCCCGACATTAAACAGCTGATGGCGCTGCTACCCAAAAAGCGGCAGAGCCTGTTGTTTTCTGCGACCGTGCCGAATGGGATTAAAGCTCTGGCGGCGCAGTTGTTGAATAATCCGGTCGAAGTCGAAGTCGCCAAGCAAAATGCCACGGCTGAAAATGTTTCGGAACGTGTTTACGGTATAGGCCGCGAGTACAAACGTGAGTTATTGTCTTACCTGATAGGCAGCAATAATTGGAAGCAGGTGTTGGTTTTTGTGCGCACCAAACACGGCGCGGACCGTCTGGAAAAACAGTTGATTGAGGACGGTATTCGCACGGCGGCGTTGCATGGCGATAAGACTCAGGGCGCAAGAAACAAGGCGCTGGAGCAATTTAAAACCGGCAAGGTTTCGGTGTTGGTTGCGACCGATATTGCGGCGCGGGGGTTGGATATTGACGACTTACCGCATGTGGTGAATTTTGATGTGCCGCAAGTGCCGGAAGATTATATCCATCGGATAGGTCGTACCGGACGCGCAGGTTTAAGCGGCGAGGCTTTGTCGCTGGTTTGTCCCGAAGAAGCCTGGATGCTGGTGGAAATCGAAAAGCTGCTCAAGCGGCAAATTCCGCGTGTCGCCGACACCGGTTATGAACCGGTGTCGTTAAAAGTGATGGATGCGCCGAAGAAGAACGTGCCGAATAAAACGACCGGTAAGAAGGATTATCGACACACCAAAAAGCCGACGGCCCGTAGCGCTAAATCGGTCGGTAATAATCGGGCCGATTCAAGAGGCAGGGGGCGGTCGGGTTCAAGGGGTAAGGTTTAAGGGAGGATTTCCCCTCATTATTTTCAGAGGGTATCTCTAAGCTTACAAAAATTTCAGCTTCGGCTGACATACGCCGACAATTTCTTGTGACACACTAGCACCGTCGGTAAATGGTTGTACAAAGCCTTTTTTCTAGGCCTAGTAACTATAACGATGCGCAGCGTTTTGTGAGCTATAGATTGCATTTATGAGCTTGGCTCCATTGGTTGTATTGACGAATGATAATTTCAAGCACTAATATAAATGGAGAGAAGCATGAACAAATTCTATACGGGTATGGCGGCGATTTTGTTGTTGGGGGTTGCAATGTCAGAAGCATCGGCAGCTTCGGTTACATGTGCAATGCAAGCTTCCAGCACCACCGTCACTTGGAAAAACGAGCTGGGTTCTACCGCTAAAATAAAGGTCGATAGTAGTGGAAATGTCACGGGTACCTATAAAGATGGTAGCGGTTCAGGGGCGACCGGCCCTCTCGTCGGTTTTTGCAATCAGAACGGCATCGCATTCACCGTAGGCTGGACAGGATTATCAACAATTACCAGTTGGACCGGGACATATGACAGCAGTACTAAAAAGATAACTACGCTATGGTATCTGGTAAATGGTGCAAGTTCCGCATGGAATAATACCAATGCAGGAACGGATAGGTTTAAGCAAAAAGAATAGGGAGATCAGCCGGGCGAGGTGTATTTCTCGCCCGGTGCAGTCAAATGGAGTGACTTATTCCTGAACCAATATCCAGGGTTTTACTACCACAGCCCACACTTCGGCATCCGTTTCAAACCATTCGATGGCCTGCTGATCGGATACCAATGCGACCTGATTATTTTGCATCCAGGTCGTAACCTGATCTTTATTGTCGATGGAAAACTGGTAGGCTACGTCGACTAGATCCAGATCTGGGGCAACAAATACCGCTGAACCTGCGGCAAAAAAACGTTGCAATTCTTTCCAGGCTATTTGTGATGTTTCCAAATTTACTTTTTCTTTGGCAATGTCGCAACTGCTTGATTCGTCCATTATTTCCTGTTTATTGTCTGTTGATAATATGTTATTTGTCGATTTTGAATGGTGTCGTTATTAGCTCAGCTGTTATTCTATAGCATGCGATTATAAACTACTAAATCAAGAGAGATAAATCATGTCGTTTTTTGAGTCAATATCCAAGAAATCCAAGTTGAAAGCCGCGATTAAACAAACAACGGATGCGCGCAACAGCGCGGGCAGTGCGGCCGACCAATTATTTTATAAGGTCTATCATGATTATGCCGAAGTTGTTGCCAATGAGCCGCTGATTGCCGAGGCTTTATATAATTGGGGATTTGCTTTGCTGCATCAGGCGAGAACTAAGTCGGGCGAGCTGGCGGCCAAGCTTTATCAGGATGCAATTGCTAAATTTTCTTTTTGCCTGACTATCGAGCCTGCTTATCTTGGCGCGGCAATTGATGGCGGCGTGGCTTATATGGAATTGGCTCGTGTGAAAGCGGTTGAGCAAAATGATGATTTGTATGAGAGTGCAAAAAATTATTTTGATAAAGCCAATGCGATTCAAGCCGGTTCGGCTTCGTATAATTTGGCTTGTATCTATGGTCTGAGGGGCGATAAAGAGGCTTGCCTGAATGCGCTGGAAATCGCTAAAGGAAAGGGTAGTTTGCCTGTTTCTGCCGATATTCTGGCGGACCCTGATATGAGTGGCGTTATCAATCAAGATTGGTTTGTAGCGTTTCTGGATTCTTTGAAGAAAGAACCTGCCCCCGTTGTTGAAGTCGCGGAAGAGGCTGTTGCTCCCGAATCTAAAGTAGTTGTTGAAGCTCCTATAGTGGAAAAGACTGTCGTTGAAAATATTGATGCGAAAGACGCTGCTGCGGTTGAAGAGATTTCTTTAAACGATGAAGCTGAGGTCGAGGCTGAAGAACTTAAGTAGTATTTTGTTTTTTAATAAGGCTGGAAAAGTGTACTGATGTTCCCTTTTAAAAAATATGTAGTGATTGCCGGGTTAATGGCCGTAATTGTTCAACCGGTATTTGCCGCTGATGATGGTTTAAGTCAAACGTTTTCAACCTGTATGGATCAAGCTGGTGGCGTTACGGCATCTATGATTGAATGTTTGGGGGAGGAAACGGAGCGGCAAGATGTCCGCTTAAATAAGGCTTATAAGGAAGTGATGGACGGCCTTTCTCCCGAACGTAAGAAGCAGTTGCAGGCAGCTCAGCGACTATGGCTTAAATATAGAAAGGCTAATTGCGATTTTTATTATGATCCCGATGGCGGAACGATAGCCGGCGTCATTGCAAGCGACTGTTTTATGTCCGCGACTGCTGCGAGGGCTAAGGAATTAGAGGGGGTTAATCGGCAAAACTGAAATTATGAATTAACCGGATAACATGCGGCTAATAAGGCCTGCATTTTAGCTAAGCCGAGTTTTCGGGTTAATTCAATATTGTGTTGCGGGATACTTTCCGGGGCAGGGTGGCTGGCGACGGCTTGTTCTATACTGGATTCCCTTAGTAAATGCAGCATGGGATAGGGTGAGCGGTTGGTGTAATTAGCGGCGTCGTTTGCATCGCTGCCTTGAAAACAGTAATCGGGATGAAAGCTTGCCAGCTGGTAAGTGCCTTCATAGTCTTGCTCTATTAGCAATGATTCGGCGATTTCAACAAAATCGAGATAGTCGTCGAATTTTGTAAACGCATCGGCATAAATCAGTAGAGTGGTTTCAATGTCGGGGTCAGTATCCAGTCGATCGCATTCAAGTATCAGATGCAATAGGCAATTTTCAATGGTTGTATCGTGATTAACGCTGAAATAAATGCTGCCTCGATCTAGTTCACGTTTTGCGAATGGACAGATGCCGTAGTCAATGATGACAGATTTTAACCAGGCTTGTGTTGCGGTATTAATCTGTTGATCTGAAAGTGTTTTATAGGTCATTGTTGGTTGCCGGTTAAAACAAAAAAGCCCCTTTATATTGGGGCTTTTGGGGTTAAATAAATTGTATTGCTTTATTTATGGCTGACGCCGGCTGCGATTCTTTGTTCTCGTGCTTCGCTTGCTTTTTCGATTTTTGAAAAAACTCGAAGTATGTCGGTAGAGGATAGAATACCGACCAATTTGTTGTCTTTATCGACGACAGGCAATGCGCCGATTTTATGTTCGGCCATGAGTGCAGCGGCTTCTGATGCGTAGGTGTCGCGGCTAACGGTTATCACACCCCGGTGCATGATATGTTGCACTTTTTTAGGAACTACATGAAATTCGGTAGTGCCGGTGCCGGTTGCAGCCTCAATTGCATTAGAGTTGCTTTTTGGACCTAAGGCTTTGTACAGATCCCGGTCGGATACAATTCCGATAACTTTGCCTTTTTCAACGACGGGTAAGTGACGAATTCTTTCGTAATGAATTAAGAAAAAGACACGATCAATTAAATCGTGTTGCTCGACTGTAAATACTTTTGAAGTCATTAAATCTTCAACACGCATTATTATTCTCCTGAATGTAAAAAAACTCGATAAGAATAGGGATATAACCATATTTTTACAAGAGATAAAATTTGATGTGTTATAAAATACCCCGTTAAGCTGCTGTCTGGTTTTGTAGGTCGGAATAAGCTATTCCGTTTCTACGAGTGTTATTTAGAGTCTAAATCTGTCTTAGCGACACAATGGAGTTAGTTATGCACGTCATCCTATTAGGGAGTCCCGGTTCCGGTAAAGGGACTCAAGCGCAATTTATAACTGAAAAATATGCGATTCCGCAAATCTCAACGGGTGATATGTTGCGAGCTGCTGTGCGAGAGGGAACGCCGTTGGGTGTTGCCGCAAAAAAAGTGATGGATTCCGGCGGCTTAGTTTCCGATGATATTATTTTAGGCTTGATCAAGGAACGTATTGCGCAAGATGATTGTGCCAACGGCTTTTTGCTGGACGGCTTTCCACGCACTATTGCTCAAGCTGAAGGTCTGAACGAAATGGGCGTTATTATTGATACGGTGATTGAAATCGCGGTGCCGGATGAGGAAATTGTAAAACGTATGGCCGGCAGAAGAGTGCATTTACAATCCGGGCGCACTTATCATGTTGAGTTTAATCCGCCTAAAGTCGAGGGGATCGATGATGTGACCGGTGAGCCGTTGATTCAGCGCGATGATGATAAAGAAGAAACAGTACGCAAACGACTCAGTGTTTATCATGAGCAGACGAAACCTTTGGTTGGTTTTTATTCAGCACCGGAACAGCAGGTTAAGTTCAGTTCAATAGTCGGTGTCGGCAATGTCGAAGACATCACCCAAAAAGTTTTTGCTGTTCTATCGTAGGTTGGTCTATATAAAAAAATGAGTGATTATCGGTATTCAAATTTCAGAATAAAAGGTTTTTAAATTTAATGATAAAAAAAGATGTGGTTTTACCTGCTGATAGATATATGGGTCTCGTTGCCATGCAATTGATGAGCGCGCCTGTTTCAGTATGGATGGGAGGTTAAGATGACTAAATTATATAATGTTGCTGTGGTTGGCGCTACCGGTGCGGTAGGCGAAACCATGTTGTCTCTCCTGGAAGAGCGTGATTTTCCAGTCGGCGAGGTTTATGCCTTAGCCAGCAGCAATTCAGCAGGTAAAAGAATTTCTTTTAAGGGCGGGTCTTTAGTCGTAAAAGATTTGGCTAGCTTTGATTTTTCAAAGGTGCAAATCGGTTTGTTTTCGCCGGGAGCCTCGGTTTCGGCAGAATATGCGCCCAAGGCCGCAGCGGCCGGATGTATTGTTATCGATAATACCTCGCAGTTTCGTTATGACGACGATATTCCGCTGGTAGTGCCGGAGGTTAATCCTGAAAAAATTGCCGATTATAAAAATCGCGGCATTATCGCTAATCCGAATTGTTCAACGATTCAGATGTTGGTGGCGTTAAAGCCTATTTACGATGCGGTAGGAATTGCTCGTATCAATGTCTGCACTTATCAGGCGGTTTCTGGAACCGGTAAAGAAGCTATAGAAGAATTGGTGAAGCAAACGACCAGTCTGCTTAATATGCAAGCCGTTAAAACCAATGTTTATCCTAAACAGATTGCTTTTAACGTGTTGCCGCAAATTGACGTGTTTATGGAAAACGGTTACACCAAGGAAGAAATGAAGATGGTGTGGGAAACCCAAAAAATTCTGGGTGATGACCGTATTTTGGTGAACGCCACCGCAGTGCGGGTTCCTGTTTTTTATGGTCATTCCGAGGCTGTGCATATCGAGACCCGCCAAAAAATCGATGTGGCAACAGTCAGGGCTTTGCTTGAGCAGGCATCCGGTGTGACGGTGATGGATGAGCGCAAAGATGGCGGTTATCCAACGGCGGTGACCGAGTCATCCGGCCATGATGATGTGTTTGTCGGACGTATTCGGGAAGATATATCTCATCCTCAAGGAATTGATTTGTGGGTGGTGGGGGATAATGTTCGAAAAGGCGCCGCACTAAACAGTGTGCAAATAGCAGAAGTGCTGGTAAAAAAATACATCTAGACTAAGCTTGTCTACATATTTGACTGGACGCGGTAAGAAACTGTGGTAACTATTGTAAAGAAGAGCAACATGCGTTTGTTAACTAAAACTTTAGCGGTTGTATCGTTACTGGCACCTGCTAGTAGTCAGGCATTAGGGATTGGCGAAATTAAATTGCATTCGGCTCTTAATCAAAACCTGAATGCAGAAATTTCGTTAGTATTGTCAGGCGAGAGCGTGTCTGATATTAAAGTCAAATTGGCTCCGCCTGAGAAATTTGAAGAAGCTGGAGTGTCATGGACTTATTTTCTGTCGAAAATTAAATTTGAGACTATCGTTCAAGCTAATGGCTCGGCGGTTATTAAGCTGACTTCAAAGGAAGCCTTAAAAGAACCTTTTTTGGATTTTCTGCTTGAAGTAACTTGGCCAAAAGGTAATTTGTATCGTGGATTTACTGTGTTGGTGGATCCTCCGTCAGTTTATAACCAAGCAACTATTCCAGTGTCAACCAGTGCTGAAAGCTATGTGCAGCCGACAGTCGTTATGCCTCAAAGTCAAGGGCATGCCAATGGACAAAGCCGTGGGGGCGAATATGGCCCGACACTGTCCAATGATACGCTTTGGAGTGTGGCAGAACGAAGCCGAGGACAGAACGACGTTTCGGTAGAACAAATGGTGATTGCGATTTATCAAGCCAATCCTCATGCCTTCTATAAGGGGAATGTTAATGCATTAATGGCCGGTCAAATTCTGAAAATTCCTGAAAGAGAAGCCGTTTTAAAATTATCAAGAAACCAGGCATTAGCGGAATTCAAGCGTCAGACACAAGCTTGGAAAAATCGCTCAACTGTTGCTCATGCCAACCCAACGAAGGGGAAGCCGGGCCTGAGCGGCACCGAAGGGGCTGTCGATAATCAGTTAACCTTGGCGGCTCCAGCTAAAGAGGCAGTTGCTGATCATGCTGCTATAGATTCAGTGAGTGAGCAGGAAAGTTCTGACAAGAATGCCCCTGAGCAATCGAAGGCAGCTAAGGGTATTGCTGAAGAAAATGTAGGTGCAGTCGGATCGGCAGATGGTACGTTACAAGGTAAGGTTGCGGAACTGGAAAAACAACTGGCAATGATGCAGGAGTTGATTGCACTAAAGGATCAACAGCTAGCAACTTTGCAGAAACAATCCCAGGCTAGTCCCGCTTCTCAACAGCAGGCAGTGTCAGGTGAGGATGTGGCAGCCAAACTTGAGGATCAAACAACGCCAGTTCCCTCGCAACCGGCTGTTCAACCCGCTGAGTCGGTTCAGTCGGTGCCGGGCGATGTTGTGACGGCCAAACCTGCGGGTCAAATAAGCGCTGCTCCTCAGGTAGCAGTTGTTCCGCCCGCTCAGCCAGTGAAACCAGTGGTTCAGCCGGAGCCACAGGCCGGTAGTTTGCTGGATTCATACTATCTTGTGGTGGGTGGTGCCGGTGCGACAATTTTAGCTCTGCTAGGTTGGCTATGGTGGCGGAAACGCAAGATTGACGAGGAAACGAATACAGAGAGTATGTTTGCCTCTACTAATTTGATTGAAACCTCGGAGGTCGATGAAAAAATTTCTGTGCCGGTTTTCGAAGATAGTTTAGGTGTTCACGACAATGATTTGGGTACGGTTGGTGAAAGTTCTTTCTTAAGCGAATTTACACCAAGTGACTTTGACTCATTTGATACCGATCAAGGGGAAATTGATCCGATATCCGAGGCAGACGTGTATCTTGCTTATGGTCGTTATCAGCAGGCCGAAGAGTTAATACGGCAAGCTATTAAAGATCAGCCTGATCGAGATGAATGTAAATTGAAATTGTTGGAAATCTTTTACGCCAATGAAAGTAAAGCCGATTTCGAAGCTTATGCTACTGAACTGGCAGAATCCGGTAAGCGGAATGAGGCCGAATTTTGGGAGAAAGCGGCAGAAATGGGGCGTGAGATTTGTCCTGCTTCACCATTATTTTCATCCGGGGATGATCTATTTGCAGTGGCGGATGATGAAGTCATTGAAAGCAGTAATGAAAGTATTATTGGGGGTAATGCACCCGATACAGGGAGTGTGAATACTGGCGGCGTTTCTCTTGAAAAATCAGAAGTTGATGATTTTGTCAGGGAAGAAGCAGAGCCTAAATCCGACGACTTGCTTGACTTAACTTCATTTGATGAAGCTAACGAAGAGGTAATTGTTGAGGAGCAGCGAAATAACGAAGCCATTGATTTTGATTTAAGTTCATTTTCGATGGATACCAAAGAAACCTATGAGGCGGAAAAAGATATTTTAGGTTCTAGTGATGCAGCTAATCCGTTTTTAGAAGAGCAGGTAGCGGATGATAGTTCTGATTTAGGATTACTTTCAATGGAGTTTGATGAAGCGGATCAGGGTGTTATTGCATCCAACTCAATTGGGGGCAAGTCCTTTGAAGCCCCGAAAGAAGATTTCGATTTAAGTTCATTTTCTATAGAATCGGATAATGGTGTAATCGCTTCTAATGATCAGTTAGGTTTGTCCTCAGGAGCACATAGAGCAGATATTGATTTTGATGTAAATTCATTGTCAACGGATGTTAACGTGGCAGACGAGGCTGATCAAGACGCTAAAGCTGTTGATGCTCAGGAAGATATGTCTTCGGTAACAAAAACAGAAGATTTTGATTTTAGTTCATTTTCAATAGATGCCAACGAATCAGGTGAGGCTAGTCAGGATCTTATCGGTTCTAGTGCTTTAGTGTCTTCTCCCTCAGAGACAAGCGTAGACAATAAACAGCAGGAATATGAATCGCATGAATTTGATTTAAGCTTCGATAGTATTAAAGAAAAAGAAGTTGATGATCTTGATTTTAGTGCTTTAAAAAATGATGATGGAAATTATCGGGATGTTGAGTTTTCTTCGGATAACTCGTTAGATTTTAATGAAGATTTGGGGGGGGATTTCGATTTTAATTTTGATTTGGATTTGCCTTCAACAAAAAAGGGGCTGGATTCGGGTCCGTCTGATGAGTTTGGTGTTTCTGATCTTTCTGATATCGATGAGATGGAAACCAAACTGGATTTGGCAAAAGCGTATGTCGATATGGGAGATGCCGATGCAGCCAAAGATCTAGCCAGAGAAGTGCTTGAACAAGGTACGGTTGAACAAAAAAAGACAGCGCAAACATTGCTCGACGAGTTGGGGTAAAACGGTTTTTATCGCATTCCAAAAAAAGCCCTTTTTGGGCTTTTTTTTGGAATTAACTTTTATCAAAATTCGCCAGAATGAGTTCTTGATGACGAGTGAAGTTTAAGGTGTGTTGTTGCAGCATCATAAAATGTTGGTTAATTATGGCGTAATTGTTATTTAAAAGGCAGTTTTCCACAGTATTTGCCGATTGTTGAATGTCCATCAATCCACAAAAGCTTGCCGAACCATTTAGTTTGTGCGTGATTTCTTTGGCGAGATCATATTGTTTGTTTTCCAACGCATCTTTAATACTAATGATTTGCAAAGGCAGTTCTTCGAATAGCTTTTCAAAAAGAGTCAAAGTAAGACGTTTGTTGTTTTTGGTTGTGTTCAAGATTATTTGGATATAAGCGAAAGCCAAGGCCTTCATTTGCCAAAGATCTATAATTTCATCAAGCCGTTCCTCTATAATGGGTTTAATCAACCAATCCTCAAATCCTATTGAATAGCGCTTCGTTTTCAGTAAGTCTTTTTCGTTCGAGTTAATGATAGCGATGACTGGGATATGGTTGTTTATACCAAGAGGTTTTTTGATGTGCGTGATAAGTTCGAACTGCCAGGGATGGGGTGAGTGTCGTAATCGGTCGGGAACCGAGGCAGCTGAGGAGTTCACCGTCAAGTCAAATAGAATCAGGTCGAATTGAGTTGTTTCAATGAGCGCTAAAATCTCATTATATTTGTTAGCTATAATAATGCTTTGATGGTGGTGTTTTAATGATGAGTGGTTAATATCGGTATCACCTGTTATTAATACAATGAATTGTTTATGTGGCTTGGTTTTCAAAGACATTCGTGTATTCCTCGGTTAAAAAAATTGCTTTGGTGAGGGGGCGTAAGTAGTTGTCAATAGCATTCATCGTAGCGTGAGTTTAATAGATTGGCTGCGATAGAAAAGTTTATTTTATTTCATTAAAAGGAAAGGGGTGTCGGTTTTTGTGACCTCTTGGGTAATTTGGTTTCCGATTCTTTGAAGGTATTTTCTTAACTCTTCCGTATGAATAATTGATGCAAGGTGCAGTTAATTATTA
The DNA here is from genome assembly GCA_016784875.1 of Methylobacter sp. GTDB lineage: Bacteria > Pseudomonadota > Gammaproteobacteria > Methylococcales > Methylomonadaceae > Methylobacter_A. The sequence continues at coordinate 777 of JADHTX010000043.1, read as the reverse complement.
ACATTTATAAGTATTCCTATCTTATTCTTTTAAAAGGATCTTTTTTCTTGTATGATTTGATTTTGTAATTCAAGGCAATAATAGCACTTAGTTAAGTGTTAGGATTATTTACTACAGTAAGCGGACTGTTGTTGTAATTTAATTCATTGTTTTTATGTGTGTTATTGTTTAATGGTCTTTAAGTTGCTTTTTTATTGATTTAAAACGAAAGGGTTTGCATTATGGCTGAGCTTAAGCAAGAAGAGGGAGAAGAAAAAAAATCTCCTAAAAAATTGATTATCATAATTGTCGCTGTAGTGCTTTTATTAGCAATGAGCGGAGGTGCCGCTTATTTCTTTATGGCTGGGGATTCTGCTAATGGAGAAAAAGTAGAACATGGTGATGAAGATGAATCGGGAGTTCCTGTTGAAAAGCTCTATTTTGAGATGACTAAACCCATTGTTATTGACTTCCCCAAGGGATCGTCAGCAAAGCACGGGCGAATTACGGTGTCTATGTTGGTTGAAGGCGCTGAAACTATTGACGTGTTAAAGAAAAATGAACCTATGATACGCAATAACCTGTTAATGCTGATTAGTGCGCAGGAAAGCAGTATGTTAAATACTCGTGAAGGAAAAGACATGTTACGTAAACTCATGTTAGATGAGGTGACTGCCGTTTTAGTGAAAATGGCAGGAAAGAGTAAGGTTAATGAGATATTCTTTACTTCATTTGTAATGCAATAATATGAGTGATTTACTCTCGCAGGCAGAAATCGATGCGCTGCTGAATGGTGTC
>JADHTX010000042.1 GCA_016784875.1 Methylobacter sp. | reverse complement strand
GTCTATATAAGGAAGACGGTTTTACCTACGTGGTGCCGGATAATAAAAATATAGCGCAAACCATTCTGGTTCAAAAAGGCGGTACAGGTAAGGCAAAGCAAGGGCAGATAGTTGTTGCAGAAATAGTTGAACAGCCGACTAAGCTCAGGCAGCCTATTGGGCGCATCATTGAAGTCATGGGTGAACACATGGCTCCGGGAATGGAAATCGAAATGGCGATTCGTTCTCATGATCTGCCTAATGAATGGTCTGATGAATTGCTGGAAGAAATTAAACCGCTGAGCAAGGATGTCCCGGAATCGGCAAAAGAAGACCGGGTTGATTTAAGGGCAATTCCCTTGGTAACCATTGATGGTGAAGATGCCCGTGATTTTGACGATGCTGTTTATTGCCAGAAAACCCCTAAAGGCTGGAAATTATTGGTAGCGATTGCCGATGTCTCGCATTATGTGCAGATTAATTCGGCGTTGGACAAAGAAGCGCAGAAACGCAGTACTTCGGTGTATTTTCCTGAGCAGGTCATCCCGATGTTACCGGAGATTTTGTCTAATGGCCTTTGTTCGCTGAATTCCAATGTGGATCGTTTATGCATGGTCTGCGAGCTATTTATTAACGAGCAAGGCCAAGTTGCCCGGTCGCGTTTCTTTGATGCGGTGATGAGTTCCCATGCCCGGTTGACTTACACCGAAGTAGCAAAAATGTTGGTCGATGGTGATATCGGCTTAGCCGAGAAATATAAAGCGGTAATGCCGCATTTGCAGGAGTTGTACGCGCTTTACAAAGTTATGCGAGTAAGCCGTGAGCAACGCGGTGCAATGGATTTTGACACCCAGGAAACTCGTATTGTTTTCGGAGCAGATCGTAAAATTGAAAAGATAGTGCCTGTGGTGCGTAACGATGCGCACAAATTGATTGAAGAGTTTATGATCACCGCGAACATGGCGGCAGCACGGTTTTTAAACGGCAAAAAAATGCCCAAGCTGTTGCGTATACACGAGGGTCCAAGCGCCGATAAGCTGCTGAACCTGAAAACCTTTCTAGGCGAACTGGGCTTGAGCTTAGGCGGAGGCGCAAAACCCACGCCGTTGGATTATATGCATTTAATGGAGTCGATTAGGGACAGGACTGATGCGCACTTGATTCAGACCGTATTGTTGCGCTCGATGTCACAGGCCGTCTACAGTCCTGAGTTAAAAGGCCATTTCGGTCTGGCGCTGGAAGCTTACGCGCATTTTACCTCGCCGATTCGTCGCTATCCTGATTTGTTGGTACATCGTGCCATCAGGCATTGTTTGCAGGGCAAGTCGGTGGAAAGTTTTTTCTACGGAGTTCCCGATATGGTGGTCCTGGGCGAGCAATGCTCCGCCAATGAGCGCCGCGCCGATGATGCCACACGCGATGTGGTCAGCTGGCTGAAATGCGAATATATGATGGATAAGGTTGGCGAGGAATTTTCAGGCATTATTTCAGCGGTTACTTCGTTCGGCTTTTTTGTCGAGCTTGCCGAAATTTATGTTGAAGGCTTGATTCATATCAGCAATCTGGCGCAGGATTATTTTCATTTCGATGCAACCAGTCACCAGTTAAGAGGTGAGCGTACCGGCATTAATTACCGCTTGGGCGATAGCGTCAATATCCGTGTCGTCCGGGTTGATTTGGATGAAAAGAAAATGGATTTTGAACTGGCTGATAAGCAAGTTGCAATGGATACCAAACCTAAAAAAAGACGTCGTAAGAAATGATGTTTTTTCTGATCTTCTTCCGGTCGTCAGTTCGTATCAACCTGGCGATTGGAAGCAGGCAGAACCGCTTAACGCTTCTAATTCGAAATCTCAGATAAAAATTATGGGACGTGAAGGTCAATGGATTAATCAGCCTATAACAGCGGCCGTCAATATTTCAAACTGGAAGAAAGATGATGAGTTTGGAATTTATCCCGAAGGGGCCAGAGATAAAACACTGCTTTATAGTCCTGCACTTTCTTTCTATGAATTTTTAATTCCAGAGCATAGGTATTTATATAAACGCGCATTTGCTCGTCATCCTGATCAATTTTGGACTGAAATCATTGCTTACAAGTTGGTTGCCTGCTTGATGTTCCTGTGCCGCCTGCCTTTGTAGCATTCGATGAAGATAATGGGACTTGTGGCGCGTTGATTGAATGGTTTTTAAATTATCCCGGTCAATTTGAAGAGCGCCGAGTTCTTGGTGGTGACATTATGACAGATATGATCCCTGAATTTGAGCGTAGCAAGGGAAAACTACACAACTTCGCCGCTGTTGAACGTTATTTCAAGGTATTGGAAACAGGCGATAAGTTTTTGGATAATTGGCTGTTTAATTGGAGTGATCTCTTTTTATTTGATGCTTTAATTGGTAATACTGATCGACATCAAGATAATTGGGCATTGTTATGGCGTCGGCAAAGAGAACCAGACGAAGAAAAATCACGTTTGGCTCCGATTTTTGATAATGGCACAAGTTTAGGTTACGAAATAATTGAACGTAAAATGGATGGTTTTTTTGCCAAAGATCGTATGCGGAGCTACATCAAGAAAGGTAGGCATCATATTCGATGGCGATTACATGACGAATATCCTGCCCAACATATAGAACTTTTGGGATCATTGGTTAACAAGTATCCGGCAATGGCAAGCAGAATAAAAAACAAACTCAAAGCCTTTGACATGGATAGCCTTAAGGCTATCATAGTTAATAGTACAAAATTTGAAGTACGCATTCCATTAACTGAAAAACGAGCCGAGTTTGTTTGCCATTTAATCGAATCCAGATATTTAGCCATCAGCGAACGAATAGAAAAAATACTTGTGAACCTAATTAAGCACGTTCCCGATCCCCGTCGATTATTGTTGGCCTGGCAAGCACCGGAAGGGAAGTCACGCGCCCGTTTTGTTGTAGGTGAACTCTGCCAACATGAAGGGCGGGTTGTATTCCGTTACTTATCCGATACAGCAGAGTTTAAGAATGCCTGTGCGGAAGGTTTTGTCTGCTACCCGGCATTCAGGAAGACCAACCTGGAATATACTCAGAATGTACTGGATACTTTTCTTCGTCGATTGCCGCCCAGAAAGCGGGGGGATTTTGGTAAGTATTTGGAGCAATGGCGGCTTGCGCCCAATGTCGAAATCAGTGATTTTGCTTTGCTTGGTCATACTGGCGCAAAATTGCCCAATGACGGTTTTTCGCTGATCAATCCGTTTGACCATATTGAATTACCGCATGAGTTTTATATTGAGGTGGCCGGTTTTCGGCATCAGCCAAACACAAGCGTTGATGATATTTCAGTGGGTATGAGCGCCTCTTTTACTGCCGAACCCGAAAATGAGTTCAATTCCAATGCAGTTAGAATTGAAGTAGCCGGGAAAATAATTGGTTATGTAAGCAACCCCCAATGCAAAGCATTTAATAGCTGGTTGGGGCTGTATTCTATTAGTGCCAGCATAGAACGCATTAATGGTACCAGTGATAGGCCTTTAGTTTATATTTATGGCAGGGTTGAGCAGGTGCAACACTGCTGGGCAGCCGCATAAGTTGTTTTTGACTAAGCAACATTAACAACACTTTATTTTTTACACTTCACATTAAATGAAATTAAGCAAAATATACGGCATGCATTCGGTACAGTCGGCTTTAGATTATTCCCCTAAAAACATCCACAAAGCCTGGGTTGACGGCCTAAGGCAAGACAAGCGCCTGACGCAGCTGGTCGATGATTTGCTGGATTTAGGTCTGGAGCCGGAGAAAGTCGACCGGAAAAAGCTCGATAAACTGGCCGATAGCCATAACCATCAAGGCATTGTCATCGAAGTTGAAATGCCGGCCGAGTTATCGGAAACCGACCTAAAGAACGCAGTGTTAACGTTGTCAGGGACGCCTTTATTCCTGGTGTTGGATAATGTCCAAGATCCGCATAATTTTGGCGCCTGTCTTAGAACTGCCGACGCTACCGGCGTGCATGGCGTGATTATCACTAAAGATAACGCCACGGGCATTACTCCGACAGTCTGCAAAGTGGCCAGTGGAGCTGCAGAAACGGTACCGGTTTATCAAGTGACCAATTTGGCTAGAACCCTGCGCTGGCTTAAAGACCAAGGTATATGGGTTATGGGCGCGGCGGGAGAAGCAACTCAAACCGCCTATCAAACCGATTTCACCGTACCTTTAGCTGTGGTTGTGGGCGCTGAAGGTAAAGGATTGCGACGTTTGACCAAAGAGCAGTGCGACGTATTGGTCAAGTTGCCGATGCAGGGGCAGGTGGAAAGTCTTAATTTGTCGGTAGCGTCCGGTGTGTTGCTTTATGAAGCAGTGCGGCAGCGATTGCTGACTGTTTGATTTACATTAAGCAATGCAAACAACACATTCCCTTGAAGGTGAGGGCTTAAGCTGTATTCGCGATGATCGGGTGTTATTCGAGGAGCTGTCTTTTGAGCTGGTTTCAGGACAGATTTTGTTGCTGGAAGGTAAAAACGGCAGCGGTAAGACTTCACTGTTACGCATTTTATGCGGATTCCGTGAACCTGATTCCGGTGCGATTTACTGGTGCGGCGACGAAATAAAAGAGAGTCGGTTTCATGCTCAAATGGCTTATGTCGGCCACTTAGACGGCATTAAAAAAGAACTGACCGTTTTTGAAAACTTAAAAATATCTTTGGCATTAAGCAGCGTAGGCCGCTATCCCATTGATGAGGCTTTGGCCAAAGTGCATTTAGGTGGCTACGATGACACTCCCGTCCAAGCTTTGTCGGCGGGTCAGAAAAGACGGCTGTCGTTAGCTAGGCTATTGATTACGGAAAATGTGTTGTGGATTCTGGATGAGCCGTTCACCTCATTGGACAAACAAGGCATCGCCCTGATCGAAAGCTTAATGACCGAGCATTGCGCTAACGGCGGCATGATTGTGCTCACCTCGCACCATGATATAGACCTGCCTGAGGTCGATGTCCAGCGTATTCATTTATCCTGATGTCTTTATCCCGTGCATTTTTTGCCGTTATCCGGCGCGATCTGGTTTTGGCCTTGCGACGTCGTTCCGAAATAGCCAACCCGCTGTTGTTTTTTATCCTGGTGATAACCCTGTTCCCTTTAGGAATCGGTGCGCAGCCGCATTTATTACAAGCTATTGCTCCGGGTATTATCTGGGTTTCCGCTTTACTGGCGGCCATGCTGTCTTTGGATAGCCTGTTCCGTTCGGATTTTGACGATGGCTCGTTGGAGCAGATGCTATTAAGTCCGCATCCTACGTCGGTGCTGGTATTGGGCAAAGTTATCGCCCACTGGCTGGTGACCGGATTGCCGCTGTTGATTGTAGCTCCGCTGTTGGCAGTTTTCTTGGGTATGCCCAATCATTCCTTGGGAATCTTGTTGTTGACCTTGTTGCTGGGAACTCCGGTGTTAAGCCTGATCGGGGCGATTGGTGTGGCGCTAACCGTAGGGCTGCGACGTGGCGGCATGATTTTGTCGCTGTTGGTATTGCCGTTGTATGTTCCTGTTTTGATATTTGCCGGTAACGCCGTGCAGATGGCCGGCAGCGGACTACCGGTGGATGCACAGATTAATATTTTGATTTCTATTTTATTGATGGCTCTGGTTTTGGCTCCGTTGCCGACAGCAGCGGCATTAAAAATGAGTATTAATTGATAATATCTCGTAGAATGTTCAATCATATTATTGACCTGGAATGAATGATGATGGCATCAGCTAAATATTTATCGGTTTTTGCTCCGGCAACCTTGCAACAAAGAAAAGAAAACTTTGATAGTTACTGGATATTTACCCAGAACCACGGTGGGGAGTTGTTCGAAGACGATAAGGATTTGGCTAAAAAACGTGACCGATTGAAGCATTTTCAGGACAATCCGGTTAGATTGCGTAAGCCACTTGCCAACCCCGATGCTTTTTATCGTAATTACATTGACATGCAAGACGACCCTAAGTCTTTGGATCGAATGACAATGATGCTGACAGGCATTTACAAGTTTGCCAGGCATGAATGGGTGGGTATTAAAGGCGCTTGGGACGTAGCGCCCGATATGGCCAGTGCAAAAACCTTGGAAGACAAAATCAGTCGAGTGCATTTAGCTGAAGAATTCTGCCATGTACGATTGTTCGATGAAATGCTCCGCACCTGTGGTTTGGATAAAGTAGAGTGGGTGCCGTTAGGTCCAATTAAAGAGAAAATCTACCAGCAGTTTCCCAGACTACCCAACTTTTTAATATTTGCGCCCGCTTTCGTTACAGAGTTAATGGGGGTGACTTTTTATCTCCATTTATATAAGCTAATTAATGAAGTGTTGATGGATGAGCCGGAAGTCCGTGACCGATTAATAGAATTGTTGGATGAAATTACCATTGACGAAGTGGCGCATGTCGGGCAACGAAGAAACTTTATCGGCCCGATAGGCATCAAAGTTTCAAAATGGCTGGTTAAACCATTTTATACGATGTTCTTTAAGGATATACCAGAAGTTGGGCAGTTGTTAAATGTCGAACAGATGATTAAAGACGGCCTCGCTTTTGATTTTAATGAATTGCCTGTGCATATGATTGAACGCAGTTGGATTCCGTCATACTGCAAAGCTTAAACAGCTGGCTATTCTTTCGCTTTGAACCTTGTACCTGATTAACTATGTTTTTAATTCCAGATCTCGTAGTCCGCTTCTTTCACCGCATGGCATCACCGCCGCATTTTTATGCATTTACCGAGCGATTAATGCCGTGGTTGGTGGTTATTTTCCTGTTGCTAACAGCGGTCGGTCTATACGGAGGGCTGTATTTAGCACCTTCGGATTACCAGCAAGGCGACAGCTATCGCATTATCTATATCCATGTGCCCAGCGCCTGGATGTCATTATTTATTTATGTCGTGATGGCGCTTGCAGGTGCAATAGGCTTGGTTTGGCGCATCAAATTGGCGGAGATTGTGATGATTAGCAGCGCACCGGTCGGTGCCAGTTTTACTTTTATTGCGTTGGTGACCGGTTCCCTTTGGGGAAAGCCGATGTGGGGAACTTGGTGGGTTTGGGATGCGCGGTTAACGTCCGAATTGATATTGTTGTTTTTATATCTTGGTGTGATCGGGCTTTACGGCGCGATAGACGATAAGCGCACCGCGTCCAGAGCCGTGGCGATTTTAGCCCTGGTCGGCGTGGTCAATATTCCGATTATCCATTACTCTGTCGAGTGGTGGAATACACTGCATCAAGGGCCGACGGTCACAAAGATGGATAAACCATCCATTCATGTCAGCATGTTGATACCATTATTACTGATGGCGGTATCATTCAAGTTTTATTATCTGATTGCAATGTTGCAGCGGGCGCGTACCGAATTGTTATTGCGTGAACGCAACGCGCAATGGGTTAAGAATATGGTCTCGGAGTTAAAATAATGACGATACAGGAATTTTTCGCGATGGGCGGCTATGCCTTTTATGTCTGGACTTCTTACGGCCTGACTTTGATCGTGTTGCTGGCCAATATTATTATTCCGGTAGTACAGCGCAGACAGTTTTTGCGTTCCTCGGCACTCAAACAAAAACGGCAATAAATCATGAAACCCGCCAGAAAACAGCGCTTAATGCTGATCGGCCTGATGGTCATCGGAGCCAGTCTAGCCACCGGATTTGCGCTTAAATCCTTTAATGAAAATTTGATGTACTTTTTTTCCACTACCGATGTTGTCGAAGGCAAGGCGCCTAAAGACACCTTGTTTCGTCTGGGCGGGATGGTTATTAAAGGCTCCGTGGAAAGGCCGAATGACGGTTTGATGGTGCGTTTTAAACTGACCGATTACAGCAAGGATGTGACCGTCGAATACACGGGCATTTTGCCGGATTTGTTCAGGGAAGGACAGGGCATCGTTGCGCACGGCAAGCTAAACGCACAGGACGTATTTATTGCCGAAGAAGTGCTGGCCAAGCATGATGAAAATTACATGCCGCCGGAAGTAAAAGACAGTTTAAAAAATCAGCCAGCGCCGGTTGCAGGGCAGTAGTCGTAAATGGAGGAAATTTAATGCCGGAAATAAGCAGGTTTCTTGGAATAGTGATTTACATGTATTTCAATGAACATAATCCTCCTCACTTTCATGCCGAATACAACGAGTTTAAAGCGTCAATCTCTATCGAGAACTTGGGGCTGATTGAAGGGAATGAGTTTGGTAGTTGAATGGGCGCAAGAACATCAACAAGACTTATTGGAAAACTGGATCAGCATTAAGGAAACAGGGCATTATCATAAAATTGAACCCTTGGCATAAGGAGGTCAGAAACATGTTAGCAGTAAATGAAGCACATTATTCCGGTAATTACTGCCTTAGTCTCACGTTTAATAACGGCAGGAAAGGCGTGGCAAACCTGAAAGAGACTATATTTCACGACCAAAGGCCGATTTTTTCTACGTTAAAAGAAGAATCTAGCTTTACAGATTTCAAGGTGGAACACAGCACAGTGGTTTGGGCTAATGAACTGGATTTGGCTTGTGAATATTTATTCTACTTGGTTTTTAAAGATGACCCGGAGTTGCAGGAGCAGTTTAAGCAGTGGGGATATCTTGCTAATAACGATGAGCACAAAGCGTGGGAACGATGATGCTAATTTTTATACTCAGAAGACATGCCGCATCAACAAACCACTGTTAATCCATTTAAAATCATAGAGCCGCAAAAATAATGATTGCAGAACTGGGACACTTTTCGCTGATTCTGGCCTTGTGCATGGCCGTTGTATTGGGCACTTTGCCTATTATCGGCGCGTTTCGCGGGTTAACAGGCTGGGTTGCCGTTGCCAAGCCAGTGGCATTCGGGCAACTGTTGTTTATGGCGCTGGCCTACGGCAGCTTGACCTACAGTTGTTTGACCCATGACTTTTCGGTCAAATATATCGCCGCCAACTCCAATACGTCCTTGCCTACCTTGTATCTGATTTCAGGGGTATGGGGCGCGCACGAAGGCTCATTGCTGTTATGGGGTTTGGTGTTGACGATCTGGACGGCTTTAGTCGCACAGTTTAGTAAAAATATTCCCGAAGCTACCGTCGCCCGCGTTTTAGGCGTGATGGGCTTGGTCTCTATCGGTTTTATCCTGTTCTTATTGTTGACCTCCAACCCGTTTGAACGACTGTTCCCGGCGCCGATGGAAGGGCGGGATTTAAACCCATTATTGCAAGACCCAGGCTTGGCGATACATCCGCCTATGCTGTATATGGGCTATGTCGGCTTTTCGGTGGCATTCGCTTTTGCCATTGCCGCGTTGCTCGAAGGCCGCTTGGATGCCGCCTGGGCGCGTTGGTCGAGACCTTGGACCAATATTGCCTGGATGTTTTTAACCATCGGCATTGCTCTGGGAAGTTGGTGGGCCTATTACGAATTGGGCTGGGGCGGGTGGTGGTTCTGGGATCCTGTCGAAAACGCTTCATTCATGCCTTGGCTGGTCGGTACTGCGCTGATTCATTCATTGGCTGCCACTGAAAAACGCGGCGTATTTAAAACCTGGACGGTGCTGCTGGCGATTTTTGCCTTTTCGTTAAGCTTGCTCGGCACCTTTCTGGTTCGTTCCGGGGTATTAACCTCAGTACATGCGTTTGCCAGCGACCCGGCAAGAGGTCTGTTTATCCTGATTTTCTTAGGTATCGTGGTAGGCGGATCGTTGTTGCTGTATGCAATAAGAGCGCCTTACGTTAAAAGCAGCGCGACTTTTGAACTGGTTTCCAAAGAATCGGCAATATTGCTGAACAACGTGCTGTTGGTAGTGACGGCTTCCAGCATCTTGCTGGGTACCTTGTATCCGCTGGTGATTGATGCGTTGGGATTAGGCAAGATTTCGGTCGGCCCTCCTTATTTTAACGCCGTATTCATTCCGTTGATGGCGCCGTTGGCGATTGCAGTCGGTTTGGGCATGTTGTTGCGCTGGAAAAGAGACAATATCAACGTGATTGCCTTACGGGTACGCTGGATTGTTTTAGCCTGCGTCGCAGGCGGAATGTCGATTCCGTTACTGATGCCGTTTTATTCCTGGGGCGCGGTATTGGGAATAACGCTAGCGCTGTGGACGGTTGCCATAACCCTGATGTCTTTTGTTGATCGCATGGGCTCGCAAGGATTTTCATGGCAACGCCTGAAAACCGTACCGGCCGGTTTTTACGGTATGACTGTGGCGCATCTTGGCATTGCTGTATTCGTGATCGGCATTACCTTAACATCGGTTTACAGCGTTGAAAAAGACGTGCGCATGGCGCCTGACGATAAACTGGATATGTCCGGCTATATTTTCGAATTCCACGGCGTCAAACAAACCCGAGGGCCTAACTATATTGCTCAACAGGCTTTTGTTACCGTCAGTTATGACGGCAAACAAGTCGCCAAATTGGAGCCGCAAAAACGGGTTTACCAAGTGCAAAAAATGCCGATGACCGAAGCGGCTATCGATGCCGGATTGTTCAGGGATTTGTTTGTGGCGATAGGCGAACCGTTGGGCGATCAGGGCGCGTGGAGTATGCGGATTTATTACAAATCGTTTATCCGTTGGATTTGGCTGGGCGCCTTGTTCATGGCGGCGGGTGGTTTAATCGCGGCTTGCGATAGAAGGTATAAAATGACATCTGTGAAGGTAGCTACCGATGCTTAAATACATCCTCCCTTTAATATTATTCATTGTTTTGTCCGTGTTTCTGGCGTTGGGGCTGAATCTTCATCCCAGCGAGATTCCTTCACCGTTGATTAACAAAGCGGTTCCGGCTTTTTCTGCGCCTAAACTGCAATCGCCGGAAGAAAAATTATCCCCGACCGATTTAAAAGGTAAAGTTTGGCTGTTTAATGTTTGGGCATCATGGTGTACCTCGTGCCGTTCCGAACATCCGATACTCAACCAATTGGCCCGGCAGCAAGCAGCGATAATTGTCGGCTTGAATTACAAAGATGAACCGGAAGCTGCCTTAGGCTGGCTGGCAAACCTGGGCAATCCTTACGATGTCAGTATTATGGATCAGGATGGACGGATCGGCATCGACTGGGGGGTTTACGGGGTGCCGGAAACCTTCGTTATCGATAAACAGGGCATCATTCGGTATAAACATACCGGTCCGGTTACGCCTGAAGATGTGCAGCAAATATTTCTACCGTTGATTGCCAAGTTACAAGCAGAAAACTAATGAAGCCTTTATCTATTATCGGCAACGGCTCAGTGCGTTGCTTTATCTCCTCCTGCATCCTTGCAGTCGTTTTTCTATTAATATTGTCCGGCAAAACGTTTGCCGGTGTTGAGTTTCGGGAATTTGCCGATCCTGAACAGCAAGAAGCGTACGAAAATCTGACCAAGGAATTACGCTGTCTGGTTTGTCAAAATCAGACCATCGCCGATTCCAATGCAGAACTGGCTGCAGATTTGCGCAGGCAAGTGTATGAAATGCTGCAACAAGGCAAATCAAAGCAGGACATAGTCCAATTTATGACGGATCGGTACGGTGATTTTGTTTTATATAATCCGCCTTTCAATCTCAAAACCGGCTTGCTGTGGATAGGGCCGGTGGTGTTTCTGTTAATCGGATTGATCGCGGTGTTTTTGTTTGCGCGGCGTAAAAAGGCTGAATCAAATAGGCATTCTCACGCGGAACAAGGGCATGAGAATGCTGAAAAATTGGCAAAAGTTCGCAGCTTGTTAGAAAAAGGTGACCCATCTTGAATATGCTATTTTTGCTGATTGTCAGTGTACTGATCTTAATTGCTTTTCTGGTAGTGCTGCCGCCGCTATGGCGAAAACGTCCTATTGCAACAGCCGATTTAAATCAGCGTAATATCGATATTGCCCGGCAGCGCCTGACGGAACTGAAAGAGCAGTTGCAAGCAGGCTCATTAACCCAGGAGCTTTATAATGAACAGCTTGTCGAGCTTGAACAGGCCTTGAGCGATGACCTGGATATAAGTCGCATTGGTTCCCTACCGATTGCGACACTTCCGCCATCCATGGCAGTCGAAAGCCATGTAAAATCATCATCTTCTCAAGGCCGGTGGATGGCGGGTGTGTTGATTTTGGCCATTCCTTTGGTCGCGGGTTCGCTCTATTGGTCATTGGGTAGCTATCGGTCATTAAGTCAAGTTGAACCGGCAGCGGTCCCGATGGATGCGGAAAGTGCCGCAAGCTTGCAGGAGCAATCGCGGCAACTTGAAGAAATGAGCAAGATGGTCGAAGGACTGGCCGAGCGTCTGAAAAAACAGCCTGACGATGCGCTGGGCTGGACGATGCTGGGTCGATCCTACAAATACTTGCAGCAAAATGATAAAGCGGTTTTAGCCTTTGAGCATGCCTATAAGTTAATCGGCGATCAACCGGAAATCATGCTGCTTTATGCCGATGCACTGGCTTTTGTTAACGACCAACAATTGGCTGGAAAGCCTGCTGAACTAGTGTTTAAAGCCTTAGCGATTGAACCTGAAAATGTGACCGGATTGTGGCTGGGCGGCATGGCAAAAGCGCAAGCAGGTGAATTTGTTGAGGCCATGGGTTTGTGGAAAAAACTTGAAGCGATATTGCCGCCGGGTTCGGAAGCCGAGCAGGAAATACAAGGCCTGATGGCAAAGCTTGCCACCCAAATACCGGAAGGTGTCGCGCAAGCGGAATCCAAACTTACGCAACTGGCTCATGCCGCAAGCGTCAAAGTCTTGGTGAGTTTAGCGCCGGAATTGCAGAAATCGGCCAGCCCGGCAGATACCGTATTTATCTATGCCCAGGCCTTATCCGGCCCCAAAATGCCGTTGGCTATCGTGCGCAAACAGGTGTCCGAATTGCCGATAACTGTTGAATTAACCGATGCGCTGGCGATGACGCCGACTATGAAGTTATCTACTTTCGCGCAGGTTAAGCTGCTGGCGCGTATATCCAAATCCGGCAATGCAATGCAACAGCCAGGCGACTTGATCGGTGTTATAGAACAGGTAGTTTTGACCGATCAAGCCACCCAAAAAATAGTGATTAATAGTGCAATAAAATGATGGATCAATCTATAAAATTCGATGTAAACCTTATCAATCGTTACGATAAGGCTGGGCCGCGTTATACCTCATACCCGACAGCTTTAGAGTTGCACGAAGGTTTCGGTGACCGGGAGTATCGTGAGCATATAGCCAAATCCAATGCCGCAGGCGGGCCGTTGTCGTTGTATTTCCATATCCCGTTTTGCGATACCGTATGTTTTTATTGCGCCTGCAACAAAATCGTCACCAAAAACCGCAAACATGCCGAGCCGTACTTGGCGAACCTGTGCAAAGAAATTGCGATGCAAGGCGACTTGTTCGACTCCAGCCGAGTGGTTAATCAATTGCACTGGGGCGGAGGGACGCCGACGTTTTTAAGCTATGAGCAGATGAAAACGTTGATGGAAGTAACCCGCGAGCATTTTCATTTAAGAGATGACGATAAGGGCGAATATTCGATAGAAGTCGATCCTCGGGAAACCAATGACCAGACCATGAAGCATCTGCGTGAACTAGGCTTTAACCGGGTCAGTTTAGGTCTACAGGATTTCGACCCTGCCGTACAAAAAGCCGTCAATCGCCTGCAAAGCGAAGAACGGACCTTCAGCGTTTTAGCTGCCGCCCGTGCCGAAGGTTTTCGCTCTACCAATATCGATTTAATCTACGGCCTACCACTGCAAACGGTCGATACTTTTGCGGTTACGTTGGACAAAATCCTGGCTGTTTCGCCGGATCGTTTCTCGATTTTTAACTACGCGCACATGCCCGCACGGTTTAAAACCCAGCGCCAGATCAACGATGCCGATATGCCGACGCCCAACGTCAAATTGGCTATTTTGCAGATGGTAGGGCAAAGGCTTACCGAAGCCGGTTATGTCTACATCGGCATGGATCATTTTGCCAAACCCGATGACGAACTGGCTGTGGCTCAGCGCGAAGGACATTTATACCGCAACTTTCAGGGCTATTCCACGCATTCGGACTGCGATTTGGTGGGCTTAGGTATTACTTCCATAGGCAGAGTAGGCGAGGCCTATATCCAGAATGTCAAGGAACTGGAGGAATACGATCAGCTGATCAGTCAAGGCAAACTGCCGGTATTTAAAGGTGTTGAACTGGATGGCGACGATAAGTTGCGCAGTGCCGTCATCACCCAATTGATTTGCCATTTCGATCTCAGCTTTGCCGCAATTGAAAAACAATTCGGCATTTGCTTTTCCGATTATTTTGCCAAGGAGCTCGAAGCCTTAGCACCGATGCAAACCGACGGTTTACTGGTTTTATCAAAAGAAGGTATCAGCGTATTACCCGCAGGCCGCTTGTTGATTCGTAATATCTGTATGGTATACGACAAATATCTGGCGCAAAAACAACAACAGTTTTCAAAAGTCATTTAGGTTGCCTTATGAATGATGAGCGAATCATCGAGTTAGAAATAAAAGCGGCTTATCAGGAAGATTTGCTGCAAACCTTGAATAAAATAGTCGGTCGGCAGCAACAGCAGATAGATCGCCTGGATGCGACTTGCCGCATGCTTAATGACCGGATTAAAAGCCTGTCTGTCGAGGCTGGTGGCGGTGAAAGTATTGAGGAAGTGCCACCGCATTATTAGTCTAAGCGGATCCAGGTAATAAAAGACAACGTTACAAAGTAGACATAACAATAATAATGAAGCAGACAATTCTCGTAAGCCAACCCACTGATTTAACCGTGGCTTGGGCTCAACAAGTTGCAGATAAGCATGGAACCGACATCGTAGTAGCCAAGGTTGATGTTGTTGCCGTTAACATTGGTACGACAACACGGGTTTGTGTCGAAGTCGAACATAATGCCTCGAACATTTTGCCGAGCCGATGGTTCGTAAAGCTACCGTCATTGGCATGGCGAGCGCGAATGATTACAGCTTTACCCAGGCTGTTACATACCGAAGTGCGCTTCTATAATGAAGTAGCGACAGCAGTACCGTTGCGTATGCCGATTTGCTTGGCGGCGCAAAGTCGGTTCGGTCGCGGCTCGACATTG
>JADHTX010000041.1 GCA_016784875.1 Methylobacter sp. | reverse complement strand
CAGGATGACCGCCGGTGATGTCGGCAATAAATTCGGTATGCCCGCTAAAAGACAGACCCGCATCATTAATAACCCCCTTGTGGACAGGGCCGGTGACCATTGCATCAAAAACCACATCCATACAGCCCTTAGTCGCTTTGGTGATGGTTCTTAACACATAACGGCTATTAGCCTGATTCAATTGTCCGCACTGAGCAGGTTCCGGCAGTTCCACCGGCAATACCGTCATGCATCCGGCAGTTTGAGCTTTAGCCGGCAAAGCGCTGTCAAAGTCTGTTATCTGTAGCGGTAAACCTAACTGTGCTGCGCGCTCTGCCAACAATTTCGGATTGGCTATAACGATGATTTCGCAGGGCAAATCCTGCTGTGCAAGCTGAATGCAAAGGTCGGGGCCTATGCCGGCTGGTTCTCCGGGAGTTAATGCGATACGCGGTACGGGTAGCCTGATTGTCATCTGAAAGCTGAGATCAAAAGAAAAATAATTCTACAGTATAACTAGCGAGATGATTTGAAAAAAACGCTAATTTTTAGATAAAACCATAAATGATTAAGCTAAGAAAGCCAAAACATTTACAATTAAAGGAAAAATACTTGCCAACAATTTGAGCTGAATTGTTTTTTAATCGACAGCGAAACCATGCGTGAAGATGGCGGAGCGGACGGGGCTCGAACCCGCGACCACCGGCGTGACAGGCCGGTATTCTAACCAACTGAACTACCGCTCCGCAGTTCGAGCCGGGTATTCTATAAGATTACAATCATCCGTCAAGTGTATTCTTCGATATGCGATAAAAAACTCTCGGCTCTTATGCTTAATAACTAACTCGAATACCTAATTCAGCACTGCGCCCAGATTCTGGAGAAAAATTCCGCAAATACGATGTCGAGTTGCGAATATTTTCATTCAACAGATTTTTTGCCTTTGCAAACAACAGCATTTCCGAATCGCCAATACTTGCCATCCGGTATTGCGTCCCTACATTTAGCAACAAATAACCGGGTGTTTTCGAGTCATGCTCCCCTGGATAATTCTGCGCTTCCCCTCGCGTCAATCGGGCATTAGTTGACCAATCGTTTTTTTCGTAACTCAGTTGCAGACCATAGCGTAAAGGCGGCATGCGGGGAACATCGCCGCCCTGCTCAAACGTGCCTCGAGTATAGTCGCCGAACAAGGTCAGATCGACCGCGCCATAACGGTTTTGCATCAACGGAAACATAGTTTGGGCTTCGAAACCTTTAAAAATTGCGGCAGTTTGTCGACTGGCCAAAACGGGAATACAGCTTGCGCCTGCCGGACAAGCAGCGGCTATGGTTTCATTATCCCTATCGAACACCGAACCGGTTCGTTGCTGATAGATATAGTCGCCGACCCAATTGTGGAACAGATTTAACTCTGCCGCCATCCAATCGGCATTGTAGCGATAGCCTAAATCCAGGTTATTGGACAACTCCTTATTGAGGTTAGCATTGCCCAACTCGTAGCTGTGGGTGGCTTCATGAACGCCGTTGGAGAACAATTCCTGTATCTGCGGCGCGCGTTGCGAGTGAGTGAATGCCAGACTGAGTTGATGTTGATCGGTAATATCCCACAATGCAGACGCCGAACCGCTGATGGGCTGATAACTCAGGCTATTGCCGGTTTCCGGCGTTAAAGTTTGCCATTCGCCCCGACCACCCAACTCATAGGTCACATCGCCGATAACGACTGATTCGACCGCAAACAAGCTGTAAGACTCGATATCGGTACGCGGTACCAGAGCTTCCGCTCCAAGCGCGGCAAATTGACTATTGACCGACTGAAATCCAACCACGCCATCGACTATACCGATGGGTTTATGCTCAAGCTCCAACCGGCTTTCATAGGACTTATTCAAAAATGTGGTGGCCGCAACTCCAGCATCCATTTCGACATGCTTGTAGTCGGTATAACCGAATTTCATGCGCAGCTTCTCTGCCCCGGCAAAAGGCTGATTTAGCTGCCCTTTAAAATCATATTTGGTTTGGTTTAGATCAATAGTTATTGGCGCACCGCCTGAGCCATCAGGAGGGATACCGTAATTTTTCTCCAAGCTGTTAATCGAAACGCCGATTAATCCGGCATCGCCTATTGTCGAGACGCCGACCGAACCGCCGCGCGAACGCGCTTTTGAATTATCGACAAGGCCGTTGGGATTGCTCACAATATTCAGGCTGGGATCGGTAATGCGAGCGGCATTCTCATCTATCGCAGAACCGCCGATATGGCTATTGCCCTGATCGCGATAAAAACCGTCGACATGATAGGCCACGCCGCTCTTGCCGCCTTCCAGCTTAAGGGCGCTGGAGGTTTCGTTGGTTGCCGAATCGTAGCGTTGCTCACCCGCTCCACCTAACAGTTTATCGGGCATTTGTTCAGGGATCCGATTGTCGATTACATTCACCACCCCGCCGATAGCGCCGCTTCCATATAACAGCGTTGACGGCCCGCGCAGCACCTCAATCCGCTCAACCAGAATCGGCTCCACGCCGTTGGCATGATCCGGGCTTAATGACGAAACATCGTTGTTGCCCAGGCTGTTTTGCATAACCCGAACTCTAGCCCCCGATTGCCCACGAATGACTGGCGTACCAACACCTGCCCCAAACGACTGACTGGTGATGCCGGGTTCATTACTCAAAGTATCGCCGATGGTTGTGCCGATTTTAGTGCGCAACTCGTCCCCGGACATTACCGTTACCGGTCTGGCAGATTTTGAAATCGAATTGGACAGTGGAGTATTGACGACCATTTTTTCCAACTCTATGACCTTGTTGTCAGTCGCATGCGCACTAACACCAAAAGTACTGGTCGATAAGAGAATAATACCGAGTTTTGTATTCATAAATTCCGAAGTATTGTTAAAAGCGTGTGAAAAATAAACCAAATATAAGTGAGCGCTAACACGTAAATAACGCTAATAATGTTATAACATAACAACCGACAATACCGCCCCCGCTGCAAAAAATACCCCCTATCTGCGGGACTCACTCATCGTTTCGTTGCATTTTGCACAAACACCATGAATTTCAATGGCTTTACTGTGCACAATAAAGTCGGCCAGCTTAATTTCCTGAGACAGCGCCTGCATGACTTCAGGGGCGGCGCGTTCTTCTACTTCTTGACAGTTATTGCAGATCAGCAATAACTGTTCATGCTGATGGGCGGAACAAATGCAACCGACAAAAGCATTAAGGCTTTCCACTCGATGAATCAGGCCTTGTTCGATCAAAAAATCCAGGGCGCGATAAATCGTGGCGGGTTTTGCTGCATCCATCAGCGGTTTTAGTCGATCCAGCAGTTCATAGGCTTTAACGGCTTTGTGACTTTCCCAAATCAATTCCAACACTTTCTGGCGAATCGGCGTTAATTGTACGCCGCGCACTACACACAACTGCACGGCAGTGTCTAACGCCTCACTGACACATTTATCATGGTCGTGTTCCGGGATGTGAGAGTGATTGGCTTCGGCCGGAGTGATCATTAGAGAAGTCGGTTATCCAAAAAAACGAATGTTATATTATAACATTCGCAATCATTTAACAAGCTCTCTTTTCTTAGCCGACCAAACGCGTATTGCTTTTTCACTCCGACGGCTACTCACTCTATAGCTTTACGGAGCTCAAGCCTCTAATTCATCGCATTCTATTCAGCTGCGCCCTAATATACTTCGCACGGTTACGGTTGAGGAAATGATAGCGAGTTGATTTTTGTCGATAGCAAGGCGCTGAAACCAAGCTATAAAACTGTTTCAGCAACGCGGCTATCGACATAAAATCAGCCCCTAGGAATCCGCAATCGTGGCCGGGCGAAGTATAAATATCCGCTCTCGTCTTTATGCTTCATAGATTTTCAGTTTCCTTTATTTTATATTGCCCCTTTAACCAAAGCCCGAATCTAGTTAACGCCAAACCGCGCGTCATAATGTCAACACTTAAGCAAAAGCAAATAAACCACATCGAAGAAGAAGGCCAACCCTGCCATAACAAAACACCTAAAAAGACCGATAACAATCCACCTGAAACGGCTGTATTGGCATTAATGAAAGCAACGGTAAGAGCCGCAAAGACCCTGAATATACCTTTAATTAACAAATAGGCGGCCGCTAACAGAATGATCCTTTCCTCCGACCTATTAAGCTCGGTAAGCAAAAAAACACCGATTACCGTATCTAAAACGGCAATCTGTAAATTAACAAAAAACTCTTTGGAATGGCGCAAGATATAGGTATCCAAGCATGCCAACAGACCTGTAAGTAAAATGACGAAAGCGACCATCGGCAACCATGCGCTCGATTGAGACATGATTTTTACGTCCGGTGCAACTATAGAAAAGACGATCAACAAGGAACCGGTCACCGTCAATACGAGACCCCGAATTAATAGAGTATTGCGTTGAGGCAAAAAATAATCAACGTTCTGTGGGGATGCGTAAAAGCCCATCTTTTTCTCCTGTAAATATGAATTGAAATATTCGCCCAATAGGCAGATATGAATAATTCTATTCGGCTAGGTTAACGTAGTGTAAGCCAACAGGAAATGAAAATAGTTCCGTATAACGGCTTATTTTTCGAAATAAAAGAAAAAAACAACCCCGGAATAATTCCAAGTTGCAAGGTAGGTGTTTACGGCAAGCGGCTTCCTTGCCCGGTTTTTTTGCCGTAAAGTCAGCCCATCCCTATACGGCAATCAAACCAAACGTCCCCACAAATCGTATTCGTCCGCCTCTTCCAGCTCGACATCGACAAAGTCGCCGACTTTTAAATGCGTCGCGCCGTCGATAAAGACTTGTCCGTCGATTTCCGGCGCATCGGCTTTGCTTCTTGCCACTGCGCCTTCTTCGACAACTTCATCGATCAGCACGGTTTCGATTCGGCCTACCCGTTGCTGCAAGCGCGCCGCGCTGATTTCGGCCTGATGCGCCATAAACCGCGCTAAACGTTCTTGTTTGACTTCTTCCGGTATCTGATCAGGCAAGTCATTGGCTACTGCGCCTTTGACCGGCGAATAGGCAAAAGCGCCGACCCTGTCCATATCCGCTTCGCTCATGAACTCCAGCAACTGTTCGAATTCCTGCTCGGTTTCGCCCGGAAAGCCGACGATAAAGGTGCTGCGCAAGGTAATATCGGGGCAGATTTCTCGCCACGTTCTAATGCGCTCCAGATTATTTTCGCCGGCAGCCGGTCTTTTCATTAATTTAAGAATACGGCTGTTGGCGTGTTGAAACGGTATGTCCAGATAAGGCAGGATTTTGCCCTCGGCCATTAACGGAATAATTTCATCGACATGCGGATACGGATAGACATAATGCATTCTGACCCAGGTACCCAAATCGCCCAGCGCCTCGGCTAAATCGTAAAAACGGGTTTTAATTGAACGACCTTTCCAATAGCGGCTTTGATATTTTAAATCCAGGCCGTAAGCACTGGTATCTTGCGAAACCACCAGCAATTCCTTTACCCCGGCATTAGCCAGACGTTGGGCTTCCAGCAGTACATCGTCAATAGGCCGACTGACTAGGTCGCCGCGCATTGAAGGGATGATACAAAAGGTACAACGGTGATTGCAGCCTTCGGAAATTTTCAGATAAGCATAATGCCGGGGCGTCAGTTTAATGCCTTGCGGCGGTACCAAGCTGATAAACGGGTCATGCGGCGGCGGCAAATGTTCATGCACGGCGGCGACAACTTCTTCCAGCGCGTGAGCCCCGGTCACTTTTAACACTTGCGGATGACGCTCGCGGATTTCGGCTTCTCGGGACCCCAAACAGCCAGTGACGATGACCTTGCCGTTTTGAGCCAACGCTTCGCCGATGCTGTCCAGCGATTCTTCGACCGCCGCATCGATAAAGCCGCAGGTATTTACCACGACCAGATCGGCGTCCTGATAAGTCGGCGAAATGGTGTAACCCTCCGAGCGCAGCTTGGTTAGAATTCTTTCGCTATCGACCAGGGCTTTGGGGCAACCCAAACTAATAAAACCAATATGTGGAGCAGTCATTTAAATCTCAGTTAATGGTAAAGCGCGTTAGTTTATAGCAGTGACAGATAAAAAAATAGAATAGGGATGAAAAGCAACCAGTGTAACTTAGGAACGCGCATAAAATAACTTGAGCAAGTTGCCAAAAGCTTACGATCAAGCTCTGTAATTCTTCAACGCGAGTTTTTTAAATTACCATGAAGAGCATGAAGACTTAAATACTTCATGTTCTTCATGGTTTAAAAAATGACCTTGTCTAAACTATTTTTATGCACGTTCCTTAGCATCTACACTAAATTTGGATGGCTTCCCGATCCGCAAAGTCATTCCTGCAAAAAGCAAAATTACTAAATGCACAATGCCAGCGCCGCCAATAAGCCCAACCAATAATGCAGTGCAGCCCCGCAGCAACGACGACGTTTAACCAATAACACGCTGATATCGTCATAACTGCCGTTTGCTTTGGCGGCGCTCACCAAAGCATGACAAATCGCCCCTAACGAAGCGTTTTGTCGTAATTGATCAACATACAACTGCAACATTGCCTGATCCGACAAAAACTTATGCAAACCATCAGAACACAGCAACAACAATTCGCCCTCCAACAAACGCAGAGTAACAACTTTCGGCGTACCGACAACCCCAACGCCTGCCATGCAACACGGATCGTCCGGCTTTCCTTTTGCCGGTGTTTGCCGCCCCAAATTAGCATAGGTTTGATCGACGGTAATTTGCTTGATGCGGTAACCGCGCCAAAAACGCGGCGTTAATCGATAGGCGCGGCAATCGCCAATATTAACGACATGCACCCGCCTTAAGCCCATAAACCAAGCAGCGACTAAAGTCGATGCGCCAGGGCGGTCGCTGTACCTTGCTACTGCTTGGCCTACCACGGTATCGGCTTGATGCAGCCAAGCGACAATTTTTTTCGGACTGCGATAGACCGATCGCGGCGCTAAGGCGCAATGCTCGATTAACGCACGACTTGCCACCTCGCCGTAAGCACCGCCGCCAACCCCATCGGCAACCGCGCAAAAAACCGGGGCTTCCGGGTCTGGCGAATGAATACAGCAATCCTCGTTAGTCTGATGCGTTAAGCCGGTTGCACTGAAAAATGCAGCCTGCAAATCGCTCAAGCTCAATTTGAAACTCAAACGCTTTTTAGGCAAAGCAACCGGGGTAATAACCGAATCGTCAGTCGGGGTTGTCGCGGCTATTTTTTGAGACAGAAAACTCATTCCGCTCTCTTAAGCGTAATCCGCATGGCAGGAGCCTTGTCCCATTTTGGCGCAAGCGCAATTTCGCTGCCGAACGGCCAATTAAAACTGCTCGGCTGCAAGCAATCATTCAAAGCAGTGCCGTTTTTGCTGCTGGCCTGATGTGTAACCTCAGCACCGCTATCGGTAAATGACTCAATAGATAAATGCTTTCCAGAAATCCCGGCATGTATTGGCGGCGTAGTGTAATCGCAGCCAATTCGCCCGATTGAAAACGGCAGCTTTGTCACCTCGCATAGCTCATTGCCACTCGCATCGACCAATACAGCCATTAGTGCCTTAGAGGAAATAACCGGCGTTATATCAGCTTGTTGAATGATCGGTGTTAACGTGTCGCTATGACTATACGCCGCCCGTTCAATTTCAAATTCAATTTCGGGATAATCGCTGACCTCACCTTCTCTCATGCCAAGTTTCAAGAGACAGCGACTTCCCTTTAATTCGACAGAGGTCTTTTCCGGGACTCGCACACCATCAAGCCAAGTGCCATACTTTGAACGATCTTCCAAGTAAATTTTTCCGGCATCAAAAGACAATCGGCAATGATCTCTTGACGAATAGCGTCCAGAAACCTGAAGCGCACAATCAGCGCCTCTGCCGATTTTTATCGGATAGCGCGACACCCCCTCATGGCGGGTACCTAATTCATCATGGATCGTCAGCTTAAGCATAAACCCATTGTTATCGGCCGATTGAGTATCCCGCACCGGTAACGATTGAACCCAACGCCCGTGAATATGCACTCGATAGTCAGGCAAACTGCCCTGACTTAACATTTGTTCATGCTTGTCAAGCGTACCGACATCAGGCAAATCGGCTTTACTATGCACCCCGGAAAAATAATCCAAATTGACCAAACCGTTTAAGCCGATAATCCCGCGCAACCAATCTTTACGCGCTACCGGGTTAAACTCCTTGAAAAAGCTTGTTAATAACTCAGCCCCACAAGCCTCGCATTCAATTTCAACATAGTACATGTGCAGCACATCCTTCTCGGCAATCTCCCGATGCTCCGGGATTTCCACACCGATTAAATAATGAAGCCTATCTTCGACCGCCGAGCGGATAGCGTCGAACTTTCGCGCCGGTCGTGGCTTTTCCGGTGGTTTTTCCGTGCTGTTAGTGACTTGTTCCGTTACAGGTAGTAACCATTGCAAAATGTTAGCCAAAAAACTCATCTATTTACCTCTGAATTTCAATATCCACACGATGTGCGGGGTGTTCGGCGGCAGCAAATTCCGCCTTGATGCCTGGCGTGGCGATAATGGCAGTGCGAAACGCCTGAAATGCAGACTGATTCAAGCATTCAGCAGGCACCGATTTGGAAATAACCACGCGCACGGCCAAGGCCTTGTAGCGGCCGACATGAAACAAACGCGCCATATCGATAAAGTCGCGCATCTCAACCAACACCGCAGGCCAAGGCGTAGCAAACTCGCAACTTAGCTTCATAATGCCTCCTGACTGCCCGAAAAAGCCGCCGATACCGGTTTTTCCAGTTGTTGGCGCATGGCGCTGATAACCCGAAAGGCTAATTCGGCGCTCAGATTAATGCCTTTGTCGCCGGGCGCTTGTACCAGTCCCTTGTTTTTGTCCCAATTTCGCTCGCTCAATACCGCAATAACTTTATCGAAGGGCGCGTTAGCTTCGTTTCGCGTCTTAAAAGCCGCAACATACCATTTGTAAGGCAGCATATTGCAAACAGCTAATGGTTTTTTGACGGTGTACGAACACTTCTTGGCGATTGAAGACAACGGCGACTGATCGAAACCAAAACTTGGCGTACCGGTTTTCCCGGCAATCCAGTCAATACCGGCGCACTCCTTAGCCAACACCCTTTTGCATGCGCTATACGCAGTACCGCCGGACTGATGACTGCGCATACCTTGCAGCACCAAAGCCGCCAAGCCCGAATCGACAGCAATCGATTCCGGCGCTGCCATGCGCTCCGCCATCAACGGCAAAGCCTTACCTTCAGCATCGCCGACATGCTCGATTAAATGCGGATAAGCTTGCCTTTTATAACCATTAGCCGCAGCAGCTAAGCGAGACAGCATACCGGCCACGCCCAAGGGCGTAGCACGGGCGTTTCCTTGACCCCAGCCTTCGTTGGATATTTTTGCCGCCGAACCTTTACAACCGCCCCATTTTTGTTCTCTGCAAGTGACGGCAAAATCACGATCAAAATCGAAATTGCTGATTAAACGAAAGCCTTGGCGACTAACCGGCGCGTCATCCAACAGCCAATCGAACTGTCCTGAATCTACATCGGAAGATTGGGCATCCGCCGATTCGGTAAACAAGCGCCCATACAGCATGGCTAACCCCAAGGGTTGCTTGGCTAGTCCCTTGACTACCCAGTTGCCGACCGGGCGTCCGAATAACACATCTAACCTGGCACAATCAGCCGAACCTTGCTCCAGGCACTGCAAATTCCAGCCCACCTGTCGAGCCGCCTGCTGAACACCTTGCAGGCGTTTACATGCTGTCGATTGCCAAATTAATTCCGGGGTAACTTCGCGACCGCAAAACAAACGATCCAGAAACGCTCTGGAATTGGACGTTTTAAGATCCCGCCACAAGCTATCCCGCGCGGCACCGACTCGATAATCAGGATTATCCGTTAACAAGCCCAAGGCTAAAATCGGCTTAATGGTCGAAGCAGGCATGGCGTCCGTAAACAAGGCATGATTCAGCAGACTATCCGGGTCGTAGCGCGGGCGAAACGGCGTATCAGGGCACTCCGGGTCATGTCTTATCGAATTATGATCCTGCCGGTAACAATCGGTATGCGCACTGCCCAATGCCTCGATTTTTCCGCTGGCGACATCCAACACCACAACTGCCGCCATGCGCATGGCGGCATCTTCGTAAAATCCGGCTGATAATTTGTTCATATCCACACCTAAAATTTCGCAGGCATGGCGGTCGCCGCTATAGCATTTAGCCCATTGCTGGGCCAAAGCTTGCGTACCGGGATCAAGCGTCAGAAAAACATTAAAGCCGACATCAAGCTCTTGCCCCCTTAAGCGGAGACGATTAGGGCCGTGCGCTTGCTGCTTACCCCGGACTTCAGACTGCTCACCGAGTTGCGTATACAATCCGTAAGTTATACCGGTCGGCGTACGGATACGGTTTAAATCGGCCAAAATCGTAGCTAGATTATCGGGTAAAGCCCAAGCCGGATCGTCCTTAGCCCATGACTCCGAACCATGCTCAACCGCCACAATCGATTGCTGATCGATATCATGCGGCGCCATCGCCAAACAGCTTTCCCGATTACTGCGCCGCTCTAGCCAGTACCCTAATCGCCGTTCTGAAAAAGGCCCGATATAAACGCAACCCGTCGCACCGCGCCAAGGATTGGCTTGGTGAAAAGTCGTCTTCGGCACATGCATGGGCGGCCTATCCGATTGACTTCGCTGAAAACCCGACCAATCCATATTTTCTAAGTGCCGCCCGTCATTTTGAGCTAACCACTTGGTCGCTTCAAGCACCGCCAAACACATCGACGCATCAAAATCCCATTGATCAACGTTGATGTGTAATTGCCTATCCGGCAGGCCCAACGAGCTTAATTTTGCCTCAATCACCTGCAAGCGATTATTAAGCCGCATCAACATGGCTGCATTGGCGCAAGCAAATTTTCCCTGTAGTGCCGCTAGTGTTGGTGGTCGATAAACAGATTTCTCAGGCAGCACAACTATCGCCTGCTCAAATGTTTTTAACCCCTTAAACCGACGCGGATCGTTGAAAGTATCGTCTATATTTTTACCGAACCAAGCGTCGCCTAAATAAAAAGACAGCGCCAAGGTTACAACCAAACCCAACATCAACCAATTAGCTGTCCCGAATAGACTAAGCCTATACTGGTTCAAACTCATGACGTTCTCCGGTTAAGATTAAGCGCCAAAGCCAGAAAAAACGTATTGTTCAATAACGACCAGAATCCGAAACTGAGGAAAGGAAAAGTAATCCCGGTCAACGGCAACCAAGCTAAATTACCGGCTACAGTAACCGCCAACTGGGTCAAGGACAAACCCGCCCAACACAATGCCAACCAACTTAACCAAGCCTGCCCAGGGTCATCCGAGTCTGCCAGCCCTGATGTTACGCCCGGATGACAACGCACCAGTCGCCATAACCACAATACCGCTAACAACAGCAGCAGACTACTGCCCCACAGGCCATAGACGCCAACCAACGCCGTATAAATATAATCGCTTTGAATTTGTGGCGGAACGCCGCCGCAAGAGGATGATGCCAAGTCGCCACACCACGGCGTATGCCCGAAGCCGAAGCCGCCGTTCTCGATAGCGAACGCTTGAAACCAAAGCACCAGCGCCATTTGATCATTGCCTGCTAAAAAAGGGTTTTGTGCATTGGCTAAACGTTCGCCGATACGCGACCCGAATAAATGTCCGTAATTTAACAAAGCAAAGGAACCGGCCCAAACATAAGCAGGCACCGCTGCTATGCCAAGCGCCAAGCCTAGTCGCCAATGGCATTGATTGGAAGCAAGTGATGCAACCCCCAGACCGACGAAAATTGCAGCAGCGAACAGTATCACCAACAATGGGCCGTTATCGTCAGTCCGATAAAATCCTCCCAACACAAAGACCAACAGCACCAAAAGCGGTGCAGCCAGTTTTAAGCGCACCGGCAGTACGCGTTGCTGCCAGCTTAACCAAGCCTTCCAGCCCGAGGCATAATCAGCCGGAGGACGCAGCCACGGCGACAGTAATGATTGGGCGCGCACCATCAAAAACCAGGAAGCCCCTGCAATCAGAAAAAAACGGATAAGCTCAGAGGTAAATTGCCGATGCCCCTTCGGCATGATCGACAGAAACCCGATTACAACAAATAGAATCAGCAGCCACATTAAAGCCGTCCGCCGCATCGCCGCCAGCGGCAAAAAACTTAATACCCGCAAGCCGAACCCAGCCAAATAAGCACGCAGCACCGGCACAATCGACACCAGCATAAACGCAATAAACAGATGCCCTTGTTGATACAAACCCAAGAATCGATTATCAACATAACCGTTTGCACCCAGATCGAGCATCAGCCACCAACTTAAACCGGTAAACAGCACAAAACCGGGATAACCCAGCGCCGAAGCCGGAAAAGCAAGCGGGGCAACCTGCTTAAAAGGCAGGCATAAAGCCAATAATGCCGCTGCACTTAAATAAACAACCGGCATTAAGCCGCTCATCAACAAGCCCCACTCGCCGCCGCCCAACCATTGCAACTGCGGCCTAGTCAGTGCAGCAAGCACCGCCCAAACCATCAATGACAGGCACAGCATCCGGTTAAGCCGTACCTGCTTACGCCCCAGCGACACTAGCAGCAACCCGCCCAACGCCCATGCCGCAAACTGCCAACGCGCCGTCGGCAGCAGCGCCGGCAAGGCCGAAGCTTTCGCCGCTTTAGCCGCAGCGGAGCGCGCCTTAGCAATTAGCCGAGCGCCCGATTGCACAGCGTCCAGCGGTGAACTAAAGCCCCGGCAATCTTTTAGCTTTTGCTCCCCGGACGCTCTTGGTTTCCCTAGCACTCCTGGTTCCTCAAGCACTCCTGGTTCCCAAGCTCCAGCTTGGGAACCCAGTCCGGGAAGCTCCAGCTTCCCGACTCGCTTGCCCTCCAACAACGCCGCCAACCCAGCCAAAGCCTTAACCGCCGCAAAATCATCCGCCATCGGCGACTTCCCGGAAACGCGTTGCCACAAATACTCCCAAGCACATTCCACCGGTCGTGAATAAGCCGCACCGCGCTCAACCCGTAGCTGATAAACATGACGATATGCCTCAGTCTTCATCATTAATTGCCGATACGTTTCTTGCTCGTCCTCGCCGACAAAACCTTCCCGCGCCCGCATTTCCCATTGCTCACGCTGCTGCATCGCCGCTTCCAAAGGTATAAAGAAACTGCGCGACCAAGCATCATGAATCACCATCAATGCCTGCAACTGCTCAGCCAGCCATGCCGACAATTCCGCCTCAGCCGCTTGCTTATCATCATTACCGGACAGCTCCGCTAACTTTGCTTCAATGCCATGCAGTCTAATACCGCTTTGCTCGGTTTCCGGCAACAACTCAACATTCAGAGCCATATCGCGCAAATACCGGTTATCGGCACCGCGAAATAAATCCGTCTCGCTAAACACCCGGCCCTGCCAAATAAGCCAAAGCACCACTATTAGCGTTAGCAGGATTTCCCAGTGTTGTCGTTTTAATTGTGTTATTGCGGTCATTTATATAACTCTTGTTTTACTGCCTACAGTTTCCAAAGCTCCAGATTGAAGCAATTCTCATTTTGAAAGACGGGTGGAACATAAGGTCTAAAAACCTAAATATTATTTTTCAACGTGAAGATTAAATATTGTTTTTTCGATTTTAAAAGCATTTTAGTGGTAAAAATTTTTCACAACATATTCATAATGAGAATTGCTGTCCAGCTTGGGAAACAGTGAATATCGCCAAGAATCCTGCAAAATGTTGGAGCTTTCGCCATAGCTACTAACCCCAACACAAACTCCCTGACAAACTATTTAGCATTCATTATCCTTATCGAAGCAAGGAAGCCTGCTCATGGATACCCGCTGACCACGCTTGTTTTATCCGTAAACAAAACAACTCTGAGCATTGCAGGCAGACTGGAGAGACGAAAGCCGCTATTGTTGTTGCGGTTGGCTGGGTTGTTCCTGCTGCGCCTCGCGGCGCGCAGGTTCTGTGGTTTGTTGTTCCACGAGCCGCCGCGCAAAACCGGCTGTGTCTAGGCAGGCCCCCGACGAAAGAGCGTATCGGAAAATATTTTGCGGCGCAAGCCTAAAGTATCGGCATGGCAGGCGTGACCAATCCAACTTTGGACGCGGGGGTTAAAATCGCACCAATCCATTTTGTAATCGGCATACGCTTTTGCATAGGAACGCAGTTTGCGAGCAAAACGGTGTCCATTATCATTGCGTAACAAGCGCTTGCCAGGAAAAACGTAATAGCCTAAAACATCTAAACCCGAATAAGTCGGAACAACATGCATTTTGTTGGGATGCAAACGGAGGCGTTCATCGTCGAGTCTCGTTTGTATTTGTGTTTTAAGCTTCCACAGTTCCGCTTTATCATCGCCCAGGACAATAAAATCATCCACATAGCGCAAATAGGCTTTAACCCTAAGCTGCTCTTTGACAAAATGGTCGAAATCGTTCAAATAAAGATTGGCTAAGAACTGGCTGGTCAAGTTGCCGATAGGCAAGCCTTTTCGTCGTTCCAGAGGCGAAAAAATATCATCGCCGATAAACCAGGTCGGTTCCGTATCGCCAACCGGAGCCGTATCGATAATCAATGCAAACAGATTTAACACCTCGGCATCTTTAATATGGCGCGCCAGTTTTTGCTTAAGCAGCGCATGGTCAATGGAAGGGAAATACTGTTTTATATCCATTTTTAAGGCGTAAGCATAACGCTTTGCCCAACCCTGATAACGGTCAACGGCCTTATGCACTCCTTTTTGCTGCCGGCAAGCGTAACTGTCGTCAATAAATCGGCGGTCCATTAGCGGATCAACAACATTTAGCAAGGCATGATGAACGATTCGATCACGAAACGGCGCGGCGGCGATGATGCGCGGTTTGCGTTCGTAAAGAGTAAACAGCCGATACTCGCCTGGCCTATAGCTGCCTGTTATTAATTGTTGTTGTAGATCCAATAATTCGGTTTCCAAATTTAATGTAAATTGCGCTACCGCATCTTTTTGCTGTTTGCCTTGCCGCGCTTTACGATAAGCGCGCAATAGATTTTCAAAACTGACAATCCCCGGCCAGAGATGATTTAGACGCTTCGGCATGATTGCAACCAACCGCCGACTTGTTTGCCGACATCATTCATCAACTTAATGCCGTGTTCATAGGATTTTAACGGTATCACTTGCAACTCATAGGCCAAACGCCATAAATGACGGTTAACCTCCAATTGCCGGTTTGCTTGACGCAAAGCATTCTGTTTTTGTTGGCTGAATGCGGCATCAACCAAGTTTTCCAGAACGGTTAACAAGCTGTTTTCGATTTGCACGCCGAGGGTAAAGCGCCTTGACCGGGGGAATTTATCCAAGTGCGGAATGATCCACAATAAAAGTTCGTGACAGGCTTGAACGGCTTGGGGTGTTTTGGGTTTATTCATTTTTCACGTTCTGCTGTTGTTATTCGCTGTTCC
>JADHTX010000040.1 GCA_016784875.1 Methylobacter sp. | reverse complement strand
GTTATTATTGCTGCTGGCAAAATTACGTCGCGCCCGTACCACTTACCCATTTCACCTTTAAGCAAGCGTCGATGCATGACGGGCACCTCAAAAATAAAGTAGCCGAGGTTTAGAATAATCCATACCCAAGCAGCACCTATACCTTGATACATTTGAACCATGCCGACCATCAAGGGAACGAGTAACGCCGAGGCAATAATGTTTTTATAGATAGCCAGCTTGGTCCACCCATGTGCAAGCTGTAAAGCATATGGCAGCGTCATGACAGCATTTAAGGCTGTGCCGATCATAAGTAAGGTCAAAATTTGATGGGCATTTTCTGCCGCCATGGTGTTCCCCAGCCAAAGACCGAGGATGTCTTTAGCAAAAATGGCAATCGTTATTGCCACTGGGAGCACGAGAACCGAAAGAAGTCGGCATCCTTTGTGATACAGCATGGAGAGATTGCTTTCTTCTCCCGACGCGACTAGCTGGGTGAATTTAGGAAAGAGCGCTGAAAAAATGGGAGATACCAGATTATTGAGCGCATTAGCCACATTAAATGCCAATATGTAATAACCGAACATCTCCAGCGTAAGCATTTTGCTGAGGATTATCTTATCGAGCTGTGTCAGCAAGATAGTCACCAACGAAATGCCGATCATGCCCGAGGCAAATTGCCAATTCTTGATTAATAACGCTTTATCGAATCGGGTTGCCCGCTCGGATTTCGGCAATAATTTCCAGAGCCACAGAGCCAATGTTAGGGTGCTCAGTAAGCCGACAAAAGACTGCCAAAGGAAAAACGAAACGATTGATGGCGAGACATATAACAATACAAGCACCGTACCTCCATGCTGTACCGTCACCGCCACAGAGCGAATCACGTTAAGCACAACCTGTCGCTGAAGCCCCATCAGTCCGCCGGAATAAATGGCACCCGGCCACTGGAATGCTATCGATGCTCCCATAATAATTAATGCTTGCTCAATTATTTCACTATCGATGTTCGAATTAATCCAGTATTTTGTTATTAGCGGCGCCAGAATTACCACAGCGATTCCAATCAGAATGCCGATTCCCCAGTAAACAGCTTCAAAAGTCCGCACCAAATTTCGCGATTCTTGTTCAGAATTCTCTAGCGCAGACAATCTCGACAATTCGCGACTTAAAGTGGTACTAAGCCCCATATCTAATAACGAAAGCAGGGCGGTTAACGACATGAAAATACCCAGGAGGCCGTATACTTCAACCCCCATGAGCCTGATGTAGAGCGGCACAAAGGCCAAGCTAAAGATGCCCGCCCAAGTCTTGCCGGCAAAATTGGCGACAATGTTACTGCGAACAGAAGGCGCTGTTTTCATCAGCTATCCGCAATATTGTCTTGGGATTCATCCGCCAGCTCACCCCAAGCAAATTGCCGCCATTTACATCGCCAACCCGAATCATCGGCATCATATTTTCTGGTTTGATTGTCCGAAATCAGCAAGTTTTCTTGCATTCCACGCCAGAAAGTATTGCTGATATTCCACTCTTGCTTGTCATAGCCAATCCCGTTTTTGTCTATTACCATACACTTTAGCCCCATCTGTTCAGCTTGCCTAGTGATACTGTTTTTACCACTCTCAAGACGATAGGCATGCATTTTTGTCAGAATGAAGCCTCGCTGAATTTTTATCATGGTCTCGCGCGTGATCATGAATCCATTAGTTCGGATATGATAATTAGGGAAATCATCAAAATACATTCCACGGTATGCTCTTAATACTTTCCAGGCTAGAGGCCTCAACAATTTTTCCCATAACAGCATGTTTTCTTTAGCCCTCAAGTGTTTCGGGCAAATACTTCCCCATGAGCCTGTTGCTCCCACCAATCCCACACCCGGCTGATTGATGTGTCGATAGAGTTTAAACAGCCAATCCTTATCCAAAATGACACTGAATGAATTTAGAAAACAAAAATACTGACTAGGATGTTTTTCTGCGGCAATAAAATAAGGTCTAAGATCAAAACCAAAATCTGCAACCATTAGAAAAGAATGAGGGACATCCTCAAGCAATTTTTCATATGGCGAAATACCTGCCTCCCGATTAAACCCTTTATAGAGTATCAATAAATCGTGATCCATTCCGGCGGGATGATCCAAATATGACGCTAAAAAATGACGAAACGGTTCCAAGCCGTTTTTCTTTCTGACCAAATGAACGACGCAAATATCCGACACGTCTAATTCCCCGTAAAAATATCTATTGGTTGAGTGTGTGTTGACACTTTAAAAAGCCACTTATCTTTGCCAAAAGGCACTTGAATTCTAAAGCTCAAATTTTATCCCGCATACCAACATAGCTAATCCTAAGCGATGTGTATATTTTCTCCAAGATTGCTTTGGATGCGTAAATGGCATTGAGTGCCTCTGCTGCTTGTTGTGGTTCATCTTCATATTGATGGGCGATGTTATTTCTGATTTTTCGCAGTTCCAACCAAATATTTTTATCTTCCAACAAACCAAGCTGTTCGAGCCGGTTTAAGATGTCAATAAAAGGCTTGTTTCTTATATTTTCCTCTTTCAAAAACTCAAGTAGCAACATGAATAGTTTCTCACCCATTGCATCTTGCAGCTTTGCGAATCTGAACAGAAACTGATCAATGTGTTCGATTTCATCATCGCTTAGCTGTTGGTATCTTTTTGCGTCCAACGGCATAAATACGGTCATTTTTAAGTGCGCGCTATTTATTCTTTTTAAATGCTTATCGCACTCAACAATGAGTTTTTCAATTCTCAGATCAGTCACAACAGCACCCCTGTACTGATGGCCTGCTGTTCTATCGGCCTATTTTTATCCACCGCCAAAATGACATCTATTTTTTGTTCCCCGATTTTCTGTTCAAGTGACAGCAAAAATTTAATCTTTTGGGTTAGGTCGTTGCCCATTTGTGCTTTGATGTATAAGTCGATATCTCCGCCTTTTTTTTCATCATCCACGCGGCTGCCAAATAGAAAAACTTCAACCGTTGATCCGAAAACCTCTTGGGCCGCTTCTTTGATGGCATTGACTTCAAAAGTAGTTAGCCTCATTTTAAAAATCCACGCCATTCCAATTTTAGGCCCCCCAAAATGCCATCGGCTCGTAATCAGGATAAGGATAGTAGCCGAGATTAAGTTCTATTTCCCAGTTATTTTCCTGCAACCACTGCTCTACCAATTTACGCACCGAAATCGGTTTTCCTGAACAAATATTAATTGCGCCAACATTGCCTCCCGTCATAGCCAAGTGGGCAATCTGGTCGGCCACTTCGCCAGTCGGCAAGTAGTCACGCAATTGTTCGCCACCCGACATGTTGAATACCTTATCCCCACGCAAGATTGATTCCTTAAGCTTGGGGTATAGCGAGCTATTCGACTGGCCTTCTCCATACATGTAAAACAGCCGCGCCCAAACTAGGTTGAATGGTTTGAGTGACTGCAAATAATTCAACTGTTGCCGCAATGCATCTTTGGCATAACCGTACGGGTTATTTGGCTGAGTTTGCATTTCAGCCGAAAGCGGCCCAGATTGCATACCATATTCAAAACAGGTTCCAGTCACCAGTAATGAAGGCAATCCCGCCTCAATCATGGTTTTCAGAAAATGATATTGCCTTGGCAATTCAGTCTCAAAGTGATACAGCGACTTGTAATGCGGCAAACCATCCCACGCAAGATGTATCAAGACATCGGGACATCCCAGTTGCTCAAAACAATCGCCATCAGGGTGAGCAATGTCCATTTCTATAATGCGAACGTGCCGACTTAAATCAGCCAGCCCTACTGCATCGCGCGTCACCGCAACAACCTCAAGCTGATGTGTTAATAAGCTTGTTAATACATGTCGCCCGATAAAACCGCTGGCTCCTGTTACCGCAATCTTCATAAGCTTCTCAGCTGATTTTTAGCGAGGGTACTGCCGTTACAAATTGCCCGCCCCATTCGCGAATGTAAGCCAGCTGCTCAATGACTTCAGTTCGCAGATTCCAAGGTAAGATTACCACGTAGTCAGGTCGGGTTTGTTTTAGCTGTTCTTCGGCTAAAACCGGAATACGACAACCTGGCAAGAATTTATCCTGCTTGGCAGGGTTTCGATCCACTACATAAGGCAATAAATCTGGACGAATCCCTGCGTAATTTAGCAAAGTATTGCCCTTAGCGGCGGCACCGTATCCGGCTACTGTTTTACCTGTCCGTTTGGCTTCAATCAAGAAAGACAGGAAGTCGTTTTTCACTTGGTCTGCCTTGGATTGGAAGCCATTATAAAACTCTGGCGCTGTTACGCCCGCCATTGCTTCAACACTTAAGAAGTCCGCCACATTCTGGCTGATCTCATGCGCGCCTAAATCGCTACGTTGCGCGTAAACGCGTAAGCTGCCGCCGTGAGTAGGTAACTTCTCCACATCAAACACGCTCAAGCCATTGTGTTCGAAAATACGCTGCACCGCAGTTAATGAAAGGTAGGAATAATGCTCGTGATAGATAGTGTCGAACTGATTTTCACAGACCAGCTGCAATACGTGGGGAAATTCAAAAGTCGCTACGCCCGAAGGTTTCAACAGCACTGAAAAACCGGCGACAAAATCATTGATGTCAGGTACATGGGCCAAAACGTTATTGGCGGCAGTAAGGTCGGCCTGCTTGCCTTGTGCAACAAGACGCTCAGCCAACGTTACCCCGAAAAAGGCTTCAACTATTTCAATGCCCTTGGCGCGTGCAGCATTAGCGGTGCTTGTCGTAGGCTCAACACCTAAACAGGGAATATTTCGTGCTTGGGCATATTGCAACAGATAGCCGTCATTTGCCGCCACTTCGACAATATGCGAGTCTGCATTCAGATCAAATCGCGCTGCCATATCGGCAACGTACTGTTCGGCGTGTTGAAGCCAAGTTGTCGAAAAGGAACTGAAGTAAGCGTAATCAGCGGAAAAAAGCTCATCCGCTCCGGCATAATCCTCGGTTTGCACCAGCCAACATTCAGTACATACCAATACGCGCAAAGGAAAATATTTTTCGGGCGCATGTAATGTTTGTTGTGTGAGATAGGCATTGGACGGTGGAGCTGCGCCCAAATCAATCAATGGCAAAGTTAATTCCGTCTCGCAGTGACGACATTTCATAAAATAATTCCTTGGTAATCTGAGCTAATGAAGGGGTGACTGCTGTCCCGCTCTGAAATATCGCTAATAGGCAATGGCCAAGCAATGTTTAATATTGGATCGGTCACATTCAGCACATCCTCGGCTTCTGAATGGAAGGCCATAGTATGTAAATAAATCAGCTCGCAATCTTCAGTTAATGCTTGGAAGCCGTGAGCGTATCCCTCAGGAATAAGCAAACTCTTACGGTTTTCAGCCGAAAGAATTTCGCCATGCCAGTGTAAGAAGGTAGATGAGTCACGCCTAAGATCAACAGCCACATCAAAAATCGCACCCTTTAAACAGCTAACCAACTTGGTTTCGCTATAGGGCTGACATTGAAAATGCAATCCTCGCACAGCACCTTTTTTAAGCGTAAGAGTATGATTTATTTGGGCGATAGGCTTATCGACACCCGCTTCACGAAATTCATCGGCGCAATAAAACCGAGATAAAAAACCGCGCCGGTCTTCCAGAATTTTACGCTGCACCAAAACTAATTTTTCTAGGGGAGTTTCAATAAAATCAAAGCGAGACATAATTAACGATCCAGTCTTGACGACAAAACATTTGAAGCCCCGTCTATGTATGTTTGGATCTGAGCTAACGAAAAATCACGCATATTTTCACCTGCTTGGTGGGCGGTGTGCCAGTCAACAATGGCTGCCAGCGTTTCATCCAAATGCCAACGTGGATGCCAGTCTAAGCGTGCTTTCGCCTTGGAACAATCCAGCTTCAAATAATGCGCCTCATGCGGATTATTGCCATCATCCAGAACCCAACTGGCGTTTTCGCCCCAAGTCTTGGTTAACTGGTCAACTATCCACGATACAGGCTTAGCATCTTCATCGCTGGGACCAAAGTTCCAGCCTTCGCCATAAACTGCACCATTTTCGAATAACTTTTGAGCCAACATTAAATAACCGGACAGAGGCTCCAGCACATGTTGCCAAGGCCTAATAGCATGCGGGTTGCGAATATTCACCGGCCTACCTTGTATGATTGCACGCATAATGTCAGGAATCAGCCGGTCTTCCGCCCAATCGCCACCGCCGATCACGTTTCCGGCTCTGGCCGAAGCCAATGCCACACCATGATCAGTAAAATTATCGGCGTTGAAATATGAACTTCGATAGGCAGATGCCACCAGCTCAGCGCAACCCTTACTGTTGCTGTATGGGTCGTACCCACCCATCGGTTCGTTTTCCCGATAACCCCATGCCCACTCGCGGTTTTCATAACACTTGTCGCTGGTAACATTGACGATTGCCCGAACGCTATTAGTCAGTCTTGCAGCTTCCAGCACATGCACGGTACCCATCACGTTGGTGGAATAAGTTTCTATCGGATTGACGTAGGAATAGCGCACCAAAGGCTGGGCCGCCATGTGTATGACAATTTCGGGCTGATATTTTTTGAATGCAGCCGAAAGTGCCGCAAAATCACGTATATCCGCCTCTATGCTAACCATGCCGTCAACAACATTGGCGACATCAAATAAACTGGGCTTCGTAGGCGCTGCCAGTGCATAGCCGATCACTTTTGCACCCATAGATTGCAACCAAAGAGACAACCAGCCGCCTTTAAAGCCAGTATGGCCGGTTAGCAATACGACTTTATCGGCCCAGAACGATGGCTTTACCATATTTTCCATGGTGCCTCTCCGCTTGCCCACAACTCTTCAAGGTGAATTTTATCCCGCAAAGTATCCATAGGCTGCCAAAAACCGGAATGAAAATAAGCTGCCATTTGTCCTTCTTGGGCAAGTTGCTCCATAGGCTCACGCTCCCAAATTGTGAGGTCATCTTTAATATAATCAATCGCTTCAGGTGAAAGCACAAAAAAACCTCCGTTAACCCAGCCGCCATCTCCTTGCGGCTTTTCCTGAAAGCTAACGACATTATTTCCTTTCAAGTTAAGCGCACCAAATCGTCCCGGTGGCTGCGTTGCTGTTAAGGTAGCCAATTTACCATGTTGTTTATGAAACTCGATGAGCGCAGTAATATTCACATCACCGATGCCATCGCCATAAGTACAACAAAAATCTTCGCCCTGTACATAGCTGGCAATACGCTTAATACGCCCGCCGGTCATGGTTTCTTCGCCGGTATCTACCAGCGTGACGCGCCAGGGTTCAGCATTGCGTTGATGGACTTCCATCTGATTGCTTTGCATGTCAAATGTCACATCGGACATATGCAAAAAGTAGTTGGCAAAATACTCCTTAATTACATAGCCTTTATAACCACAGCAAATAACAAAGTCATGTATGCCGTGGCTTGAATAGGTTTTCATGATATGCCAGAGTATCGGCTTGCCGCCAATTTCAATCATCGGTTTAGGCCGAACTGATGTCTCTTCGCTGATCCTTGAGCCTAGACCGCCAGCAAGAATAATCGCTTTCATGCCAGACTGTCTCCGAACATTTTATAAGTCAAATTGATACCCTCTTTTAGGCTCGTGCTTGCTTTCCACCCCAAGCCGCTAATTCTGGATACATCCAACACCTTACGCATTGTCCCATCAGGCTTGGATGTGTCTTGCATGAACTTACCGCTGTAGCCCACCACTTCGGCGATTATTTCCGCCAGCTTGCGAATAGCCTGATCCTCGCCAGTACCTACGTTAATCAGCGGGCATTGACTTGGGTCGGTCAAAACGCCATAGCGCTCATCATCTAATGATGCCAAGAACACCAGTGCATTTGCCAGATCATCCACATATAAAAACTCGCGTTTAGGTGTGCCGGTACCCCACAGCATTACCTCCGCAATACCGGCAACTTTTGCTTCGTGTATTTTGCGTATCAAAGCAGGTAATACATGCGAATTGTTCAGATCATAATTGTCGCCCGGCCCATACAAATTGGTTGGCATAGCCGCCAGCCATTTCGTACCGTATTGACGATTGTACGACCAACACATTTCAATACCGGCAATTTTGGCTAGGGCATAGGCGCGGTTGGTTGCTTCGAGCGGCCCGGTCAGTAGGTATTCTTCTTTGATCGGTTGCGGACAATCTCGCGGGTAGATGCAAGAGCTACCTAAAAATATCAAGCGCTTTACGCCGACGGCATAAGCCGCGCGGCAGACATTGGACTCAACCAACAGATTGCTCATCAGAAATTCTACTGGATAGTTGTTGTTGGCATGTATACCGCCAACTTTTGCAGCGGCCAGAAAGACGATTTCGGGGCGTTCCTGCCCGAAAAATTGCTGGGTAGCTGTTGCATCTTCCAAGTCCAATTCGGCATGGGTACGTCCGACCAAATTGGTATAACCTTGTCGTTGCAGCTCACGCATAATTGCGCTACCTGCTAGGCCCCGATGTCCAGCAATGTATATTTTGGTATTTTTGTGCATCGCAGCTTCGCTCATTCGTGAAAATCAAATGTCGCAAAGCCATGCTTTTTGACCAGCTCATCGCGTTCAGCCGCCTTAAGATCTTCGCGCACCATTTCGGAAACCAATTCATGGAAAGTGATCTTCGGCGTCCAACCAAGTTTTTCTTTTGCTTTGCTCGGATCGCCCAGCAATGTCTCGACTTCCGTAGGGCGAAAGTAACGAGCATCAACCTGTACGATGCAGCGTTTTTGCTCATCGTAGCCCTTTTCTTCTACTCCATTGCCTTGCCAAGTGATACATATCCCCAATTCTTTTGCTGCAATATCGACGAATTGCCGCACACTGTATTGCACTCCGGTGGCAATAACAAAATCATCGGCCTGTTCTTGTTGCAGCATCAGCCATTGCATCTCGACATAGTCTTTGGCATGCCCCCAATCACGCAGGGCGTCGAGGTTACCCAAATATAGACAATCCTGCAAGCCAAGTTTGATGCGCGCCAACGCACGAGTAATCTTGCGGGTAACAAAAGTCTCGCCACGTATCGGGCTTTCATGGTTAAACAAGATGCCGTTACAGGCATACATGCCATAAGCCTCGCGATAATTGACGGTAATCCAGTAGGCGTAAAGTTTGGCGACAGCATAAGGAGAACGAGGGTAAAACGGTGTAGTCTCTTTTTGCGGCGTTTCCTGCACCAGACCGTAAAGCTCTGATGTAGAAGCCTGGTAAAAGCGGGTCTTCTTTTCCATGCCAAGTATACGAATCGCCTCAAGGATACGCAAGGTACCAATACCGTCTGCATTAGCCGTATACTCGGGAGTATCGAAACTCACTGCAACATGGCTCATCGCGGCGAGATTATAAATCTCATCCGGTTGAACTTGCTGGATGATGCGAATCAGGTTGGTCGCATCGGTTAGATCGCCGAAATGTAAAAAAAAACGCGCATCCTTGACGTGAGGATCCTGATAAAGATGATCGATACGGTCGGTATTGAACAGCGAAGATCGCCGCTTGATACCATGAACTATGTAGCCCTTTTTGAGCAAGAACTCAGCCAGATAAGCGCCATCCTGCCCGGTAATGCCGGTAATTAATGCTGTTTTATTCATTGAGTTAAGCTCTGTCGTAAGTGTCATCGAAACGCACAATATCATCTTCCCCTACATAATCGCCACATTGCACTTCGATAATTTGCAATGGCAGCTTGCCAGGGTTTTCTAAGCGATGTCGATGGGTCTTGGGAATATAAGTCGATTGGTTAGGCTCCAATTGAATGTTCTGTGTACCATTGGTAATTTTGGCTATGCCAGAGACTACAACCCAATGCTCGGAGCGATGTTTATGCATTTGCATAGAAAGCTTGGCACCGGGATTAACTATAATACACTTGATCTTAAAATTGGGCCCCTCTTCCAAAACCCTATAGATTCCCCAGGGACGATGTACCGTTGTGTGTGTTTCAGTCAGATGAGGGTAATTTTTTTGTACCTTTGCAACCAGTTGTTTGATGTCCTCAGTGCGGCTACGATCACAGATCAACGTGGCATCGGCCGTTTGGATTACGGCAATATTTCGTACACCCAATGTCGCCAGTAGCCCATTCGAACTCCATAACAAACTGTCCTGCGTATCCATAGACAAAACGTCACCGTGAGCGACATTTCCGGCATCATCTTTATCGCGATGCTGATAGATGGAATCCCAGCTACCGAGGTCGCTCCACCCCATAGATACAGGCACCACGGCCACTTTTTTAGCTTTTTCCGCCAAACCATAGTCGATGGACAGGTTAGGTAGCTGTCCATAAGACTCTTCCACGTTGGCGACTCCCTGCATTGAGGTTATTGCCCGGTGAATTTCAGGCTGATGAAACTCCAGCAGCTGCATAAAATCACTTGCGCGGAATACGAACATGCCGCTGTTCCACAAATAGCCGTTTTCGACAAAAAGTTTTGCGTTGTCCAAATCTGGTTTTTCAACAAAACGGGATACGCTCATAACTGGGCTGGCTGCGACATCAAGCCCCAGGGATTTCCCTGGATGGATATAACCGTAACCTGTCGCCGGTTCAGATGGCGTGATGCCAAGCAATACCAGATAACCTTCCGCCGCCGCGAGTTCGGCTGATCGCCAGGCTGATAGAAAACTTTGTTCTTCAGCTATCGCATGATCGGAAGGAAAAACCCCGATCATCGCTTGCGGATTCTTCTTAAAAATCTCCCAAACTGCCCACGCAATCGCAGGCAGAGTATTGCGCGCACAGGGTTCAGCCAATACCGCAGCAGGAAGCCCAGAGTCGACTTCGGCCAATTGTCCCTTTACTTCAAACTTGTGATCCTGATGCGTGACTGTCAACAAACATCCTGCATCCACATGCTTGAGCAACCGACTTGCCGTTTGTTGCAGCAATGTTTGTTCACCGGCGAGCGGAAGCAATTGCTTTGGACGCAAGGTACGCGAAAGCGGCCAAAGACGACTACCGCTGCCTCCGGCAAGAATAATGGCATAACTGCTACTCATAGTCTTCATAGATCACAATCGTTTTTCAATATCCGCATAATTTTATCTTCATCAAGCCCCGTCAAGCCGCTGATTGTTTGTATAGATAAGCCCATTTTATGCGCATTCAATACCATTTTTATGGTTGCGGTCGATTCGCCCTGTATTAACCCTTGCTCTAATCCTTGCTCTAAGCCTTGCTCTAAGCCTTGCTCTAAACCCTGCTGCAAGCCTTGCTCTAAACCCCTTTCCAAACCTTGCTGCAATCCCGTTTTAGTAGCCAGCTCTATTGAACTTTTTTGTATGTAGATCCAGTCTTTCTTTTTATGTTGAAGTTCTAGCTCTTCTTCATTCAGATTCGCTTCGTTTGCGATATTAAAGGCTTTTTCAAGCTCCAAATTAAGATTTTTAGGGATGTAATCGAGATTGCCGATATTTTTTATAAAATAAAGCCACTTGTCTCGGATAGTAACCAACTCACTTTCCGTTTTATTGAATTTTGGCAATTCAATAAAAACCAATTCAATATCATCACTGTATTCGATGAACTGCTTTTTTTCGATCAGTTTAAAATTGCTTATCAACGCTTCATTATTCTTAAACAAGGTAAAGTCGGTGATGGTCAATGCGATTACCGGGTTCAGCAAATGATAAGCATCGCCTTTTCTTAACTGTATCGAATAATTTTTTGCCGCATTATACAGGATTCTTTTTTCCAGCCCTTCGTGATTAAGCACCTGCATTTCGATGATGACTTTTGAGTTATCATCCAATTCCGCCTTAACATCCACAT
Organism: Methylobacter sp.; assembly: GCA_016784875.1. Taxonomy (GTDB): domain Bacteria; phylum Pseudomonadota; class Gammaproteobacteria; order Methylococcales; family Methylomonadaceae; genus Methylobacter_A. Next base: position 3,900 of record JADHTX010000040.1, on the reverse strand, counting down.
AGGTATCTTTCATCCCTTTTAACAAAGGAATACTGTAAGGATCGACAATGATGAGATCTTTAATTTTTCGCCCGCCATCAAATTCAAGTATCGAATTAAGGAAGCTGATCAGAATGTCTTTTGAATTTGCGCTACCAAAGACTTTTTTAAAAGCAAAATCAGTTTTTACATCGAGAAATTTCATTGCCCCCCCATGGTTACTTACCTAAATAGACACGGCGCTAGCCCTGCTAGAGTATTTAGTTACGCAGGATAAGGTTTATACGCTTACCCTGCTATACCCAGCCGGTTTTTACTCCAATGACAAGATAAAATCCCATTGATCTTTGCTCACCGGCATGATCGATAATCGGTTGCCGCGTTTTACTAACTCAAGACCTTCCAGCTCTTCCAAGGGCCTCAATTCTTTAAGCGATATAGTGCGCACTAAGGTTCTGACGTATTTAACATCGACCATCATCCATCGAGGATTTTCAGGGTCGCTTTTGGGATCGAAATGCTTATCCTCCGGGTCGAAAGCCAAAAAATCAGGGTAGCCTTCTTTAACTATTTCCATAATGCCGACGATACCAGGATCAGCGCAGTTGGAATGATAAAAGAAAACTTGGTCGCCCAGCTTCATATCATCACGCATCATATTTCTGGCCTGATAATTACGCACACCATCCCAATGTTCGGTCTGGGTGGGCTTGTTGTATAGGTCGTCAATACCGAACGTATCGGGTTCGGATTTCATTAGCCAGTAGTTCATGGGAATTTTGTTTTTGTATGAGAGAGTTATTATGGTGCATCTCCCGCCTGCGCCGTAATGTACTTTCGTCCTTGAACCGGAGGTTCAAGTGGGGACATGACCGGTAAATCAGGCTTCCCGTATGAAACGGGCATGCACACCAATACCGGTATCCGCCCCCGGGGTAAAAACAGGTTCAGGAACACCCAGCACACCCTCGAACGCTGCAGGAGATACAGGACAATAGTTTAGCGTGTTTACTGATTTTCTAAAACGTTTTCTATTTTATGAGTCATTTTTGCCAGACATTCGCTCAAGGTTTGGTTGAGCGTGGCATTTTGACTTTTCATCAACTGTAACTCATGAGCCAGATTAAGCGCGGCCATAACTGCAATTCTGTCAGCACCCGCCACTTTACCGGAATCTCTCATTTGCCGCATTTGCATATCGAGCTTTTGCGCCGACTGAATCAGATCGCTTTGCTCGTCAGGCGCGCAGGCGATTTTATATTCTTTGCCCATAATGGTCAGGGACACAGGCTGGGGTTTGTTGTTCATGAACCGTTCTCCATTGCTTTCAGGCGAGAAATCATAGCTTCAACTCGGGTTCTGGCCAGAGTCGTTTTTTCCAGCAGTTTAGCTTTTTCCCTAACCAATGAATCCTGCTTGGTTTTCAGCGAACTGTTTTCATTTTTCACGTTGGCGTATTGTTCGATAAGCTTATCCAGCTTGCTTTCGAGGTCTTTTAACTCTAATGATTGATTTGATTGTGTCATGATGGTAACTAGTTTATTGCAAGCAAGTAGATACGGAATAGATTCCGTCTTTACCGGGCGATTCAAGATGAACAAATATGATTTAAATTAATGATCAATGGTAGCATAAGCGATATTTTTAGTCCGCGATAGTGGAATTTATGACTTACATAGTAATCAATACAATAGTTATACGATGCGATGCCCAACTGTCGGCAGCGGAAGCTCACGGCATGGCGACAGGCATGTTGTGCGCCAATGAGCAGGCGCAAAGTACCGAATGGTTAAACGAATTGTTTCGGCACGCTACACCGGCGACGGATCAAGACCGAGCCACATTGGTGCATTTGTTTGAGGAAACGCGAGACTTATTGGCAAGCGATGAGTTCGAATTCGACTTGTTGTTGCCTGATGATGATAATTTGTTAGGGGAACAGGTCGAAGCATTAACTTACTGGTGCCAAGGATTTTTATTGGGCGTGGGCTTTACCCATACCGCCTCCGACTTATCCAAAGAGGTTACCGAAATATTAAAAGACATTGCCGAATTCACCAAGCTGGATACCGAGGCAGAAGGCGAAGAAGACGAGGGCGATTTTATGGAAATAACCGAATACATGCGCTCGGCGGTTTTGTTGCTGCGTAGTGAATTGAATAAACGAGACGAACAATGAAAGGCGAAAAACACCCCCTTCAACCTTTAGCCTTTTACCTGATTGTAAAATGAAACAAAGTGAATTTAAAAACCGCCGCAAGCAATTAATGCAACAAATCGGCATCGGCAATATTGCGATTATCGGCAGCGCAGCCATCCGAACACGCAACCGGGATGTGAATTATCCATTCCGTCAGGATAGCGATTTTTATTATCTGACCGGCTTTAATGAACCCGATTCCCTGGCCGTTTTTATCCCTGGGCGCAAACAAGGCGAATACATTTTATTTTGCCGCGAGTTCGACGAAAAAAAGGCCTTGTGGGAGGGCGCACACGCCGGTCTTGAAGGGGCCACTACGCATTATAAAGCGGATGATTCTTTTCCGATTGACGACCTGGATGACATCTTGCCGGGCATGCTGGAAGACAAGGCTAAGGTTTATTATCCGATAGGGCGTGATTCCGACCTCGATCACAGCTTATTGGTCTGGATCAATCATATCCGCAGCCAATCCAGAAGCGGTGTTAATGCACCGGGCGAACTGGTTTCGCTGGAACATATACTGCATGAAATGCGTATGTTCAAGAGCGCTGAAGAGCTTAAATTGATGCGCCGAGCCGCCGATGTTTCCGCCAATGCGCATGTTAAAGCCATGCAAAAATGCAAAGCCGGATTATATGAATATCAAATAGAAGCGGAAATTATTTATAATTTTATCCAGGACGGTTTGCGCGCGGTAGCTTATCCATCAATCGTCGCTGGCGGCAAAAATGCCTGCGTACTGCACTACACTGAGAATGCCGATAAATTAAAAAACGGCGACTTACTACTGATTGATGCCGGTGCCGAGTGCGATCATTACGCCGCCGACATCACCCGTACTTTCCCGATTTCCGGGCGCTTTAGCGAACCGCAAAAACTGCTTTATCAACTGGTTTTAGATGCGCAAACGGCTGCCCTCGCACAGATCAAGCCGGGGCTACCCTGGAATTTGGCACATGACGCATCGGTTGAGACCATTACCAAAGGCTTGGTCTCGCTGGGTCTGCTCAAAGGCAAGGTGTCCAAGCTGATCAAGGATGAAAAATACAAACAGTTTTACATGCACCGAATCGGCCATTGGTTAGGCATGGATGTGCATGATGTCGGCGACTATAAAGTGGTTAAAGAATGGCGCTTGCTGGAACCCGGCATGGTGCTGACTATCGAACCGGGCTTGTATATTCCGGCGGATTGCCTGACCGTTGACGAGCAATGGCGCGGCATAGGCATACGCATCGAAGATGATGTACTGGTAACCTCTATGGGGCATGAAATTTTAACCGGCGGCGTGCCCAAAACTATTGCAGAAATTGAAAGCTTAATGCAGGCGACCTGATGCAACATGATTATGATTTAGTGATTGTCGGCGGTGGCTTGGCAGGTAACTGTTTAGCGCTGGCGTTAAAAGACACCGGACTGAAGATTGCGATAATCGAGGTTCACACCCGTGAACAATTGCATGATTCTCCTGCCGGTGACCGGGCTTTGGCTTTGGCCGCCGGCACCGTAACAATGCTTGAGGCGCTGAGTATCTGGCAGGGCATCAGCAGCTCCGCAACTGCCATCAAAAATATCCATATTTCCGACCAAGGTCATTTCGGCAAAGTCAGGCTTTCTGCGCAACAAGAAAACGTCGATGCACTCGGTTATGTTATTACCGCGCGGGACATTGAGACGCATGTCGCCAATCTGGTTACGGCAGCTAATATTGAATTGAT
>JADHTX010000039.1 GCA_016784875.1 Methylobacter sp. | reverse complement strand
ATTATCTGGCTCACGGCATTTCAAAAATCGATCCTGAAAACGAGTTGCCGAATAGCCACTCACCGGACTCAGGTAATCCCGATGCCGAAGCTTCCGGCAGTCCGCTGGATAAATACGCCACCAATCTCAACGAAGAAGCCCTAAAAGGCCGAATTGATCCATTAATCGGCAGAGAGCCGGAGGTTGAGCGCACGATTCAGACGCTTTGCCGTCGTCGCAAAAACAATCCTTTGCTGGTCGGCGAAGCAGGCGTTGGTAAAACGGCTATCGCAGAAGGCTTGGCAAAACGAATTGTTGAAGAGCAAGTGCCGGATGTTTTGATGAACAGTGTGATTTATTCGCTGGATTTAGGGGCATTGGTTGCCGGCACCAAATACCGGGGGGATTTTGAAAAACGGCTTAAAGCTCTGTTAAACCAGCTCAATAAGGAACCCGACTCGATTTTGTTTATTGATGAAATCCACACCATTATCGGCGCAGGATCGGCTTCCGGCGGCGTGATGGATGCATCCAATTTAATTAAACCGGCTCTGGCTTCCGGTCAGTTGCGTTGCATAGGCTCTACCACCTATCAAGAGTACCGCAGCATTTTTGAAAAGGATCATGCCCTAGCCAGGAGATTCCAAAAGGTCGACGTACTTGAACCTTCCGTTGAAGACACCATCCTGATTTTAAAAGGACTAAAATCGCGCTTTGAAGAACATCATGATGTTAAATATACTACCGAAGCCTTACATGTAGCGGCGGAATTATCGGATCGTTACATCACCGACCGGCACCTACCCGATAAAGCCATAGATGTTATCGATGAAGCCGGTGCAAAACAGCGCATGACAGCCGAGGCTGACCGCAAACAGCTTATTGATGTTGCAGAAATTGAAGAGATAGTCTCCAAAATCGCCAGAGTACCTGCAAAATCGGTATCCTCCAACGACATAGACAAACTAAGTAATTTGGAAAAAAACCTGAAAATGCTGGTCTTTGGACAGGACGAAGCCATTTCGGCATTGGCATCGGCCATCAAACTATCCCGCGCCGGACTTAGAGATTCACAGAAAACTATCGGTTCATTTTTGTTTTCAGGACCTACCGGCGTAGGCAAAACCGAAGTGACCCGACAATTGGCTAAAGTCATGGGCGTCGAGTTAATTCGTTTTGATATGTCTGAATACATGGAACGGCACGCCGTTTCCAGGCTGATAGGCGCACCTCCCGGCTATGTAGGCTTTGACCAGGGCGGCTTATTAACCGAGCAGGTAAACAAGCATCCCCACGCTGTACTACTACTGGACGAATTGGAAAAAGCCCATCCGGATGTCTTTAACCTATTATTGCAGGTAATGGATCACGGCTCATTGACTGACAATAACGGACGAAAAGCCGATTTCCGTAACATTATTCTGGTGATGACCACTAACGCAGGAGCGGAAGAAGGTAGCCGCGCCTCTATCGGCTTTACTCATCAGGATCATGCTACCGACAGCTTGAAGGTTATCGAAAAGGGCTTCTCGCCCGAATTTCGTAACCGTCTGGATGCCATCATTCAATTTAAGCCCTTGGATATTTCAATTGTCGGACATGTCGTCGATAAATTCATCTTTGAATTGGAAGCCTTACTGACAGACAAGCATGTAACACTGGCATTGGATGCCGACGCCAGATTATGGTTGGCTGAAAACGGTTGCGATCCAAAAATGGGAGCCAGACCGATGGCGCGACTAATTCAAGAGAAAATCAAAAAACCTCTGGCTAATGATTTGCTGTTTGGCAAGTTGGCGCACGGCGGACATGTGAGAATTTTCGTGAAGGATAACGAATTGAATTTCGCTATAGAGAGCACTGATTTGATTGTTCCTGAAGCCAATTTCTAATACGGCGATCGAAAAACGTAGTAACTATTCAAGAACCTTGGTTAATCCTGTTGATAACAGGATTAACGCATACGGAATGTAATACGGCCTTTGGTTAAATCGTATGGAGTCATTTCAACTTTAACGCTATCGCCGGTAAGAATACGGATGTAATGCTTACGCATTTTTCCTGAAATATGCGCAGTCACAATATGACCGTTTTCCAATTCGACGCGGAACATGGTATTAGGAAGTGTATCAATCACCTTCCCTTCCATTTCAATTTGATCTTCTTTAGCCATTTATAATAATCCTAGTAATTAAAACCGCCAATGATAACATAAGCGCGTTTTTAACAACAGAAGTCTGTAGCAACATCTGTACATTTGTTTTCCTAACAACCTCTTAATCTATATTATCAATTTAACAAATTCGCTTTCCGCAAAAATATCCATATTATTCTCCACCCTGTCCAAATAGGTTTTACCCTCAAGATGATCGACTTCATGCTGGAATATTCTTGCCACAAAGCCACTTAACTCTACTTCCACGAAGTCGCCTTGTTGATCGATATAATGGATCATGATGCCCCTATACCTCGGCACTAAGGCGCGAATTCCTGGAATACTCAAACAACCCTCCCAGTCTTTTTCCTTTACTTCTGACAAGGCACGAAAACCGGGATTAATCATCACCGTCGGTTCCATCTGGGGAGCTGACGGATAACGCGGAGTAGGCCGTGAGGCCATAATGATAATCTGTTTTGACCGGCTGATCTGGGGCGCGGCAATTCCTACGCCAGAGGTCGATGCCAAGGTAACCTGCATCGCCTCAACGATCTGCAAAATTTCAGCATCATGCACATCGGAAACGATTTGAGCTTTTTGCCTGAGTATCTGATCGCCTAACTGGGCAATCTCACACACCCCAATCATTGCAGCTCACGCATAAGCACGGCCTGTGCCTGAATCGGTTCTTCATCTTCGGCCCTTTGCAACTGTTGATAACTGCCGTCGGACTGTAATATCCATGCTTGGGTATTGTCGTTTAGATACAAATTCAGATCCTGCAAAATTCGGCCTTGCAGTCTTTTATTTTCAACCGGAAAACAGATTTCAACACGCCGAAACATATTACGATTCATTAAATCAGCGCTGGACGCGAAAACTTCCCAGTCACCGCCGTTTTCAAATGCATAAACCCGCGCATGCTCCAGAAATCGCCCGATAATGGAGCGCACCTCGATATTTTCAGACACGCCCAATACACCTGGTTTTAAACAACATACCCCTCTGACAATCAATTTAACGACAACCCCGGCCTGCGACGCCCGGTAAAGAGCTTGAATCGATTGTTCCTCAACAACAGCATTCACCTGAATGACAATTTTTGCCGACTTGCCGCTTTTGGCATGACGAATTTCCCGTTCAATTTTGTCAATCAGGCCGCTATGTAAGGTGAACGGCGACTGCAACAATTTATTCAATCGGGTTACTTTACCCAAACTGGTCAACTGGGCAAATACGCGACGGACATCTTCCCCTAATTCTTTATCGCAGGAAAACAAGCCGTAATCGGTGTAAAGTTGCGCCGTTTTCGGATGATAGTTTCCAGTACCCAGATGCACATAATTACGCAATTGCTTGCCTTCACGCCTTAAAACCAAACACATTTTTGCGTGGGTTTTATAACCAACCACGCCATATACTACATGCACGGCTGCCTCTTGCAGCTTTGCTGCTAAATCGATATTGGCCTTTTCATCAAACCGCGCTCTCAACTCGATAACCACCGTTACTACCTTACCGGTTCTCGCTGCCTTGATTAAAGCACTGACAATAGGCGAGTCCGCCCCGGTTCGATACAAGGTTTGCTTAATGGCCAACACGTCAGGAGAAACCGCAGCCTGACGAATAAACTCAACCACCGGTGAAAAAGACTCAAACGGGTGATGCAACAAAATATCGTGGCGTTTTATCGCTGCAAAGATGTCCTTGCTGCGCTCCAGTTGCTGCGGCAAAGCTGGTTTAAACGGTGAAAACTTAAGATCGGGGCGACCGATCAAATCATTGATTTCCTGAATCCTGTTTAGATTGACCGGCCCATCAACCAAGAACAAACGATCCCGGGTCATTTCAAAACGATCCAGCAAAAAAGTTACCGTTTCATCCGGACACTTGGCATCAATCTCCAGACGCACCTCATCGCCGTAATTACGCATGGCTAACTCGCCTTCTACTGCAAGCAGCAAATCGTCAATCGCATCGTCATCGACAAAAAAATCGCTGTTTCGAGTGACCCGAAATTGATAACAGCCTTTTACATTCATGCCGTTAAATAACTGATCGACAAACGCGTGAATAATTGATGATAAAAACACGAAATCCGCTGCCCCGCTACCCGTCATCTCGGCAGGTAACTGAATGATGCGCGGCAAGGCTCTAGGCGCTTGTAAAATAGCGCGTCCGCTATTTCTGCCGAATGCATCTTTCCCGGTCAAAGAAATAATAAAATTCAAACTCTTGTTGAGTATACGCGGAAAAGGATGAGCAGAATCCAAGCCGACCGGTGTCAAAATTGGCAGCAATTCATCATTAAAATAGGATTGCAGCCATTTAAGCTGCGCTTCGCTCCATTCTTTACGACGGATAAAGCGAATGTTTTCCTCGGCCAATTTTGGAATCAGAATATCGTTAAGCACCTGATATTGTTCGGCAACCAATTGGTGCGCATGAACATCAATCAACTCCAGCTGTTCACTGGGCGTTAAGCCATCCGAGCCGACTGCTTTAGGATCGATAGCCGCCATCTGGATAACACTGGCCACACGAACCTCAAAAAACTCATCGAGATTGGAACAAGAAATACACAAATAATTAAGCCGTTCCAACAACGGAACTTTTTCATCTTTCGCCTGCGCCAAAACCCGCTTATTGAACTCCAGCAAGCTCAATTCCCGATTAATATAATGCTCCGGTTTTTGAAGATCGATTATTTCCTCTGTTTCATTTATGTCCATGCTGCACTCAGGTTCAAAATCAGTTGTTATGGTTTTTTCGCGGTTCATTGGCTAAACCCTCTTTTTCCCTGCAAGCCTCCAGTATGTAGAGCAACAATGCACTCACCGGGCTTGAAGTAGTGTTTTGTGATTAAATCGTAGACGGCGTAGATCATTTTTCCGGTATAGACTGGCTCAAGGGGAATGTTAGTTTTTAATTCGAAATCATTAATAAATGCGCTTAATTCTGCATTAATTTTGGCAAAACCACCAAAATGATAATCCAAGTTTAGCTGCCAGTTATGACGAGATTGTGACAACATAGCCTCAACCTCCCCCCTTAAATAACCCGCATTTTTTAATACCGCAAACCCCAGTACCGACATATGCTCCGGCACCTCGTCAATCATACCCGCTAACGTCGTCCCGGTTCCACAAGGTACGCAAAGTGTGTCATAGGGCATTTCTATTTCTTTAACCAGTTCCGCCACGCCCTGCAAAGCCAAAGCTTGCGCACCGCCCTCCGTCAACCAGTATTGCCCTTGCTTTAACCCTGGCAATGCAAAATGTCTTTTGTATTGCCTAAGCAACCTATAATCTGATCGAGATACAAACTTCAGCTCCATACCCCATTCTTTGGCATCCAACAACGTCGGCGTCAATGTTACAGACTGCTCGCCACGAACTAGCCCGATAGTTTTTAATCCTAACACCTTACCCACATAAGCCAAAGCATGCAAATGATTAGAATAAGCGCCGCCCATGCTGATGATAGTATCCGCGCCTAACGACAAGGCGTGATCGAGAATATATTTAAGCTTGCGCCATTTGTTTCCGGAAATGACCGGATGCAGCAAATCGTCACGTTTCATCCACAGCTCGATTTGATATTGGGTAAGCACCGGATCATCAATCTTTGTTAGAATCGATGGATTAAAGGTTTTTTCCAGCTTTATCAGTTCGGGGTGCATATATGTGTGGACGTTATAACTTGATTGCAACAGGGCAGCAAATTATGAATTGTTTCAGTTTGCTGAGTGTACCCGCTCACAAACCGGACTACAACATTCCACCGGGGCAAAAAATTCTCGCTGTCGTGCAATTGGAAGACGGCAGTAACAGAGCCGTTATTCTACACTGGGGTTTGATTCCGTCATGGTCAAAGGATCGTGCTATTTCCAGTCATTTAATCAATGCCAGAGCGGAAACCCTGACTGAAAAACCATCATTTAAAAATGCTTTCCAATATCGACGCTGTTTGATTCCCGCTACCGGTTTTTTTGAATGGCAGACCTTAGGGACTAGCGACATACACACCAGTCCTCGTGATAACCGCAAACAGCCCTACCATATACACCAACCGGACCACCAATTGTTCGCTATGGCCGGTATTTGGGAGCACTGGGAGCATGATCAGGAAATGGTTTATTCATGCTCTATTATTACCACCGCAGCCAACGGCAAAATAGCCCCCATTCATGACCGAATGCCGGTTATTATCGCGCCCGATGATTACCAGCGCTGGCTGACTAAAAAAATCACCGCTATCGAAATAGCTGATTTCTTAGCCGCCGACGCCTATCGCGATATGGAAATCACCCCGATCAGCACACGAGTCAACAATCCCTTGCATAACGATGAAAACTGTTTAAGGTAGACATTGATTCACCCGAAGATTGGAAATAAAACAATGCCGAAGCTAATGCTATTCTTGCAATCGTTCCTTAATTCAAGCTACTTTTTCTTCTTGGACTTAGGCTTAGCAACCGGTGTTTCAGCAATCAAATCGGCTTTATAAGACTTATAATCCGGCGCTATGCTGATCAATAACGTCAACAAGGCCGCAACATAGGGAACCGCTTGCACCGAAAGGATAGCTACCCATAATTTGCCGCTGAAATTGTCAAAATGCTCCAGTGACGCCATCATACCGATACCGACGCTCAATAATATCAATAACAGCAATTCTTGCCGTATGGTGACTAAGCCGACGAATAAAGGACTATGCTTTTCAAACTTAGGTGTACGCATGAACGGCTTGCCCGACGTAAACAGCCCCTGCACCGTACCTTTGGCAACAGTATGAGTCAAAGCCAAACCTGACAGCGACGCACCTAACGATTGCCACACTGAACACGGAACACGAGCCTGATATAACCATAAGCCCCGAATAATTTTAAAACTGAATATGCCCACTGTCGGCAATAAAAAAGCATTTGCCGGAAGCTCACTGTGGATCGGATCGTAAAGAATTACGGCAGTCAAGACCAAGCTGGTCATGGTAAATAATAATGCCAACGCATCTGAAAACCACGGCAGCCATCCGGCAATAAAATAATACTTCTGCGCCGGGGTCAACTTAGGTTCTTTAGAAGGCAAGAAACTGCGCCAATGCGCCTTGATGATTTGCATAGCGCCATAAACCCAGCGATAGCGTTGCGTCATGTAGCCGGACATAGTGTCGGGCATAACGCCTTTCCCAAACGAATCTTTAACGTAAACCGAATCATATCCCGCTTCATACAAACGCAAGCCCAACTCGCTGTCTTCACAAATACACCATTCCGACCACTTACCTACTTCCAGTAATGCAGACTTCCTGATCATGGTCATGGTGCCGTGCTGAATAATGGCGTTATATTCGTTTCTTTGCACCATGCCGATATTGAAAAATCCGGCGTATTCCCAATAACAAAATGATTTAAAGGCACTTTGGTCGCGGTCTCTATAATCCTGAGGCGATTGGATAAATCCGACATTTTCATTATCGAAATACGGCACCATGCAATTAAGCCAATCCGGCGACAAAATATAATCGCTATCGATAACAGCAATGATTTCGGCATCGGAAGCCGTTTGTTCAAGCGCATGATTGATCGCGCCGGCTTTAAAGCCCGGCCAATTTTCCAGATGAAAAAACCTGAACTTTGGCCCCAATCGTTCGCAATCGTCACGCACCGGCTCCCAGACCGCCGGGTCCTTGGTATTATTGTCCATCACCAATACTTCCATATTGGGATAATCAACCTTGTCCAGAGCCTCCAAAGTCATACGCACCATATCCGGCGGCTCATTATGAATAGGCAAATGCAATGATACTTTGGGATATTTAAAATCAGGAGACGGCTTAAGCGGCTGAAAAGTTCTAATCGTATTTCGATGCCAGATGACTTCGGCTATTTCCAAACTTTCTATTAACAGGATGATTGCCGCCATGACCTGCATCAAGATAAGAATACCCCAAAATATCATGGTCATATTGGTTTGGTATTGCTGAGCGCCTATCGACGCAGACCAAAATATTGTTGACGCTGCAAGGTTGGCAATTAGCCCGAAAAACAACAAACCCGGCAATTTTAAGCTGCTTCGGGTAAATAAAAACAAAGCCATGAGCACGACACTGAAAATAGCCGCTCCGACCGCCCAGTGTTCCCAGTTAGGCATCGTAACAACATCACTATCCATCGGATATTTGGGTTGCCGATCCGCATTAAAAATACCCCAATAAGCACCCGCCGAGCCTTCCAATGACATTTTCCAAGGTTGGTCAAACGCCTCTACAATATAATAAGTGACTTTTTCGGCATCAGCCCGATTGAGAAAATTGCGCAGAAATCTTGCCTGATTCGAGACTGACGCAATCGCATGTTTAAACGGTTGACCGTCTGAAGGCCAACCGACCTCAGTAATGACGATAGGCTTATTTGGATAAGCTTGTTGCAGAGCATGATAACGGTCAAAAACATAATCGACGGCATCTTCTGCCGCAATACCTTCCCAATATGGCAGAATATGGACAGCTATAAAATCGACTTCTTCGACCAACTCAGGACGCTTAAGCCATATATCCCATGTTTCAGATGTACTAACCGGTCTCCAAGTGCTTTTCTTTACTTCCCTGATATATTTGATCAATTGTTCAGCGGTAATATCCCCGCGCAACAACACCTCGTTACCCACCATAACACGAACAATTTTGGAATTATTCTGATGACTGACATTGATCAAAGTTTCGATTTCTTGTCGATTCTTTTCAAGGTTGCCGTCAATCCAGGCTCCCACAGTCGTATTCAAATTATGCTTGGCGGCCAACTCAGGAATCTTGTCCAAACCTTTAAGTACGCTGTAAGTACGAACGGCGTGAACTTTGTTGGCTAACAAACTCAAGTCGTGATCGATATCGGCTTCGCTTGGAAAGGTATTGCTTGTTTGCGTATCCTGTTTTCTCATGGGATCGAAAGTGACACCCATCGTGGTTTTAGTCCAAGGTTGCAATTGCAAGGGATTATTTACATAACTCCAAATACTGAAATTAATAAAGACTATTAGCGGAAGTGCAATGACTGTAACTATCTTGGTTTTCATTTGGTTGCTCGGGTATATTCTGCTGGACTGAGGAGAAAAATATTTGTGTGCTTGATTGTGAATTTTAAAAACATTATTCGACTAATATCGTAAGCCTTCAATCTTAGGCAACGGCTCCTATGTTGCCTAAAAAGCCTACTTTGAGCGCTCTACCTCCAGCACACCCCTAATGAATGCGCTAACATATTTTTTATATAAACTCATGAATAAACAATAGTAATGCAAGGCAGGAGACATTACCGGGTTGAAAATAATAAAGCAATAGATTCATACCCACATCCCTATAGGTATTTACATGAACCCAAAACTTTTAAGTATTATTTTTTTATATAAAGATCAGTAATCGAGCCGGTGATCATTTCGGCGGCGAACGCGAAAGTCTCAGACAGCATCGGATGCGGGTGAATAGTCAAACCAATATCTTCGGCATCAGCCCCCATTTCCAAAGCCAGCACCGCTTCGGCAATTAATTCACCGGCATTGGGGCCGACCATGCCGGCGCCGAGTATCCGACCGGTTTCCTTTTCACAGAGTATTTTGGTCAGGCCTTCCTTGCGTCCCAGGCTTAATGAGCGGCCACTGGCTGCCCATGGAAACGTTGCTTTGTCGTATTCTAGGCCTTGTTGCTTGGCCTGATTTTCAGTCAACCCCATCCAAGTGACTTCCGGGTCGGTATAGGCAACCGAAGGAATAGTTAAGGCATCGAATCCGGCTTTTAAGCCGGCCGCCACTTCGGCTGCGACTTTGCCTTCATGAGTGGCTTTATGCGCCAGCATCGGGTTACCGGCTATGTCCCCAATAGCAAAGATATGCGGAACATTGGTGCGCTGCTGCTTGTCAACGGCGATAAAACCGAGTTCATCGACATTAACCCCTGCCAACTCTGCACCGATTAGCTTGCCGTTGGGCCTGCGCCCTACTGCAACTAAAACCGCATCGAACAATTCCGATTCCGGGGCGGACTTACCGTCAAAGCCGACTTTCAAGCCTTTTTCGTCTGCTTCAATCGAAGTAACCCGAGTCTCCAGCCAGATATTCTTATATTGCTTTTTAATCCGTCGATATAATGGAGTAACCAAATCGTTATCGCAACCGGGAATAATCTGATCCATCAGCTCGACGACGCTGATTTCCGATCCCAAAGCATGATAAACAGTAGCCATTTCCAGGCCTATAATACCGCCGCCGACGATCAACAATTTTTTGGGGATTTCTTTTAATTCCAACGCATCGGTCGAATCCCATAAACGCGGATCGTCGTTCGGGAAAACCGGAATTTTAGTGGGATGCGATCCTGCAGCAATAATCGCCTGCTCGAAACTAACGGTTGTTACGCCGGTTTCGGTTTGCACGTCGACCGAATTCGACGAAGTAAAACTTGCCGTACCTTGAATCAGAGTAATCTTGCGCTGCTTCACCAAACGGGCAAGACCGTCAACAAGCGATTTGCTAACGCTTTCTTTCCAACCGCGAATTTTATCTATATCGAAATTCGGTTTACCGTAACTAAGACCGTGTTGTTCAAATTCATCGACTTCGTGAACAATCTGCGCGACATGCAGCAAAGCTTTAGATGGAATACAGCCGACGTTAAGACACACGCCGCCAAGAGCCGGATAGCGCTCGACCAAGACCACTTGCTTACCTAAATCGGCGGCACGAAATGCTGCCGTATAACCGCCTGGGCCACCGCCCAATACCAAAACTTCAGCGTCTATTACCGGTTGATTAACCGCTGGATTAGCATCCATATTATTCCCCTGATTAAAAACTTAAAGTAACAGGCGGCGAATATCGCCCAAATACTGTTTAACCGCCGCCATGAAGCGCGCACCTTCTGCACCGTCAATTACCCGATGATCGTAAGTTAAATCGAGCGGCAACATTAAGCGTGGCACAAACTCCTTACCATTCCAAACCGGCTGCATTTTAGCTCGGGTAACACCGAGTATCGCCACTTCCGGCGCATTGACGATGGGCGTAAAAGCCGTGCCGCCGATACCGCCAAGACTGGAAATGGTGATACAGCCACCCTGCATGTCGACAGGCATCAGCTTGCCCAACCGAGCTTTGTTACTCTTTTCTGCTAATTCGACGGACAATTCGTTGATGCCTTTACGATTGACATCGCGTAACACCGGAACCACCAAACCGTTGGGCGTATCAACGGCAATACCGATATTTAAATATTTCTTGAATATCAGCTTTTCTCCATCGGCAGACAATGATGAATTGAATTGCGGGAACTGCTCCATAGCAGCCACCAGTGCTTTAATGATAAAAAGCAGGCCGGTGATTTTGATGTCTTCTTTAGATTTTTCGGCATTCAGCGCAACGCGGAACGCTTCCATTTCAGTAATATCTGCTTCGTCATGGTAAGTTACCATAGGCAGGTTCAGCCACACGCGACTCAAGTTCTGTCCGGTCAGGCGCTTAATTTTGCTAAGCTTTTGCTCCTCAATCTCGCCGAACTGAGAGAAATCGATGCTCGGCATTGCAGGAATACCGCTGCCGCCTTGGCTTACGCCTTCAGCCATAACATTCTTAATAAAGTTTTTTACATCGTCTTTTAAGATGCGTCCCTTACGGCCGGTTCCGGTGGTTATTTTTTGTATATCGACGCCGAGTTCCCGGGCAAAAAGCCGAACAGCCGGCGTAGCGTGAGCGGCATGAGAGGGAGCATTGCCAGACAGAATTTCCGGCAATGGCTCAGCTGCAACAACCGGTTGACTAACGGGTTCCGGCGCTTTTTCCACCGGAGGCTCTTGCGTCACAGGCTCTTCCGGCTTTGCAACGCTAAGCTCTTCGTTGCTTGCCAATACCGTCGCAATCAACGTCCCTTCTGAGACCTTGTCGCCGGGCTTGATAAACAATTCCTGTACCGTACCTTCCGCGCTGGAGGGTAAATCCATACTGGCCTTGTCAGTTTCAAGCACAGCCAAAGTTTGTTCAAGTTTTACCTGATCGCCCGGTTTAACCAACACGTCTACTATGTCCATCTCCGCGACATTGCCAACATCAGGAACCTTAATTTCAATTAATAAAGCCATGTTCGTCCTTCCGTTAAATTGTCCAAGGTGCTGCTGCATCTGGGTTTATACCGTATTTGGCAATAGCCACGTCCACCTTGGCAGCATCGAACTGCCCCAAGTCTGCCAAACTCTTTAGTGCAGCAATCGTTACATGGTAACGGTCCACCTCAAAAAACCGGCGAAGATTTTCGCGGGTATCGGAACGACCGAAACCATCAGTACCCAGCACCGTATAAGGAGCAGAAACTTGACTGCGAATCTGATCGGCAAAAGCGCGAGTATAATCACTGGCAGCGATGACCGGGCCTTGCGCATTAACAAGACAATGCGCAACATGGGATTGCTTAGGTGTTTCGGTGGGATGGAGGCGATTCCAACGCTCACAGGACTCGCTATTTCTGGCCAGTTCGTTAAAGCTGGTGCAACTCCATAAATCGGCTTCCACGCCCCAATCCTTGCTTAATAACTCTGCCGCTGCTTCGACTTCGCGGAAAATGGTTCCTGATCCCAATAACTGTACGCGAGGCGATTTCTTTTTGGAGCCTTTCTTAAAACTGTACATACCTTTAAGTATATCCAGCTCCACGCCCTTAGGCATTGCAGGATGCGCATAATTTTCGTTCATGACCGTGATGTAATAAAAAACATCTTCCTGTTCGACATACATACGCCGTAAACCGTCTTGAATGATCACCGCCAGTTCATAGGCATAAGTCGGATCGTAGGATACGCAATTGGGTACGGTTGCCGCCATCAAGTGACTGTGACCGTCTTCATGCTGCAAACCTTCGCCATTCAGCGTCGTTCTGCCTGCCGTACCGCCCATTAAAAAGCCTCGGGTGCGTTGATCGGCAGCTGCCCAGATCAAATCGCCAACCCGCTGAAAGCCGAACATCGAATAATAAATAAAGAACGGAATCATCGGCACGTTGTGGGTGGAATACGAGGTACCTGCCGCAATCCAGTCGCACAAACCGCCCGCTTCATTGATGCCTTCCTGCATTACCTGCCCGTGCTTGTCTTCCTTATAAAACATCAGCTGATCGGCGTCTTGCGGAGTATACAGCTGCCCAACCTGGGACCAGATACCCAATTGCCGGAACATGCCTTCCATGCCGAATGTTCTCGATTCGTCGGGAACAATCGGCACAACGCGTCTGCCGATATTTTCATCTTTGGTTAAAATGTTAAGTAGGCGAACGAAAGCCATGGTAGTCGATATTTCACGGCCTTCGCCGCTGGCTTCCAACAGCGCTTTGAAATCGCTCAATACCGGAACGTCCAAAGCATAAGATTTTGCTCTTCTGGAAGGTAAAGGACCGCCCAGATCGGCACGCCGCTGCTGCATATAAGCCCATTCTTTCGAGTCTTCGGCAAAGCTCAGATAAGGCAAGTCATGCAATTGCTCATCAGTAACCGGCAACGAGTAGCGATCCCGGAAATTAGTCAACGAACTGGAGCTCATTTTTTTCTGCTGATGCGAAATATTCTGAGCTTCTCCCGATGCGCCCATACCGTAACCTTTAATGGTTTTAGCCAAAATAACGGTAGGTTGCCCCTTGTGGTTCACTGCGGCATTGAACGCGGAAAAAACCTTAACAGGATCATGTCCGCCGCGATTAAGCGACCAGATGTCCCGATCGGACCAATCGGAAACCATGGCTTTTAATTCCGGGGTATTAAAGAAATGCTCACGTACATACGCGCCATCTTTAGCCTTAAAGGTTTGGTAATCGCCATCGACACAAGACATCATACGAGCGACCAACAGCCCGTCCTTATCACGAGCCAGCAAGGTATCCCAACGTTGCCCCCAAACCAACTTGATCACATTCCAACCGGCACCGCGAAACTCGCTCTCCAACTCTTGAATGATCTTGCCGTTGCCGCGCACCGGGCCATCCAGGCGCTGCAAGTTACAATTGATGACAAAAATAAGATTGTCGAGTTTTTCCCGTCCGGCCATACCGATGGCACCCAATGATTCCGGCTCATCGGTTTCGCCGTCACCCAGAAAACTCCAAACCTTACGCTCTGAAGTATCGGCAAAACCTCGATCTTGCAAATAGCGCATAAACCGCGCCTGATAAATTGCCATAATCGGCCCAAGCCCCATAGACACCGTCGGGAACTGCCAAAAATCCGGCATCAGCCAAGGATGAGGATAAGACGACAAGCCGTTGCCGTTCACTTCCTGACGAAAGTTATCCATCTGTTCAAGCGTTAATCGCCCCAGCAAAAATGCACGCGCATAATCGCCCGGCGTTAAATGGCCTTGAGTAAAAATCAAATCGCCGCCATGCTGCTCTGAAGGCGCGTGCCAAAAATGGTTATAACCCACATCATATAAGGTCGCTGCCGAAGCGAAACTGGCGATATGTCCGCCAACATTGGTGTGCTTATTCGCCCTTAACACCATCATCATCGCATTCCAGCGAACATAAGCGCGAATATTGTGTTCGATGGTAACGTCACCGGGAAACTGCGCCTGTTGAGCAACAGGAATCGTATTGATGTAGGGAGTATTGGCACTAAAAGGGATATCGAATCCCGCATCCCGAGTTACCGAAACCAATTGTTCAATCAGAAAATGAACGCGTTCGCTACCGTCCTGTTCCAATACCGCTTGTAGCGCTTCAATCCATTCCTTGGTTTCTGCTGGATCGATGTCATTCTGTCCGGTGATTTTTGAGATTAAACTGTTGGTCATTGATTGATCCTGTTACGACGAGTATGCATGGATTAAAAATTGTGAGTTAGTTTTACCCAAAGGGCGCAAGAACGTAAAGTAACCCGGCATTTTACTAAAATAGTAAAAATAAGGCCAGAAACGCTCCATTTATCGCGCACAGTATAAACAATGCAGGGGGGGCAATGCACCCGTTTTAGTCATTTCGATATGAAATCAGGATGCCCCATTCGAGTTTGACTGGTCGGATATTTGTTTTTTTACGACATGACGGTTTATCATAGCTTAGGTTACCCTAAAATCAGGGCAAACCGATCCCTCTCCCACCAACACCCATCTTACTGATTAAAACATGGATTTAATATTAACGCTTAAAGCTATCATTCTGGGCATAGTTGAAGGCCTGACCGAATTTTTACCGATTTCCAGCACCGGCCACTTGATTCTGGTCGGCGACCTGCTGAATTTTAACGACGACAAGGGAAAATTATTTGAAATTGTTATTCAGGTCGGCGCCATTCTGGCAGTTTGTTGGGAATATCGCACCAAAATCGCCACCGTTATTACAGGTTTACCCAATCAACAGCAGGCGCAAAGATTCGTCATTAACCTGACGATTGCGTTCGTACCGTTAGCGACGCTGGGCTTGCTGTTCGGCAAGTACATCAAAGCCGTATTGTTCAAGCCTATTCCTGTGGCTCTGGCATTTATTATCGGCGCTTTCGTCATCATCTGGGCAGAGAAACGGGAACATAAAATCCGCATTCAAGAAGTCGAAGACTTGAGTCCACTGGATGCCTTAAAACTTGGGATTGCACAGGCTTTCGCACTGATTCCGGGAGCATCGCGATCCGGCTCAACCATCATCGGCGGCTTGTTATTCGGCCTGTCGCGCAAAGCGGCAACTGAGTTCTCGTTTTTTTTAGCCATTCCCACACTAATCGCCGCCAGTATTTACGACTTGTATAAGCATCGCGACTTACTAGACTTGGCTACCGATGCGCCCTATTTTGCCGTCGGATTGATCACCGCATTCCTCAGTGCACTATTAGCCATCAAAGCATTATTGCGTTATATCAGCCATCATGATTTCATTGTATTCGCCTGGTACCGTATCGCCTTTGGCTTAATTGTTATCGCCACATCATACAGCGGCCTAGTGCACTGGACTGTGGATTAAGACGAGGGGGGGGGGGCCGTTCATGAGAACGCGAACTGTAGCAGCAATGCTCGATATTTTTCAGGCAAAGTCGAAGGGAGAACGATTAAGCCGATCAGGGTTCGACAGACTCACCCAAAACAGCTTAAGCTCCGACCGCCCCCGTTTAAGTTGGAGGCAGTTGAACATATACTTCGCCCGGTCACGGTTGCGGATTCCTAGCGGCTGATTTTATGCCGATAGCAGCGTTGCTAAAACAGTTTCATAGCTTGCTATGCGCCTGTTTCAGCGCCTTGCTATCGACAAAAATCAACTCGCTATCA